>CBINKF010000522.1:0-2870 GCA_966251115.1 uncultured Cellvibrio sp. | reverse complement strand
CGCATCTGCTGGCATTCACCGCTACTGCGACGGTCGTCGCTAGTGATAAAACCATAAAGTCTAAGTCGAAAACCCATCCCCTGGCTGGCGAAATTAAACGTTTGCGCAAGGAAAAATATTTCGTCGATTATCACCATGCCTATGAGTTTGCCTGCCGCTTGCGCTGTATGCTTTTAGATATCGCCAGCCTTGCCGAGGAAAGCCCCGCGCAAGCGCTGCAAGCCTGTGAAGAGCTGCTGTTCTGCCAGGAAGAGCTAATTAATCGTGTTGACGATTCCGATGGCAATGTCGGTGATGCACTACGCGACGGTGTGGATTTATGGCTGGAGATCGCTGCCGAACTGCGCGAGCAGCAACCCCAAGCCAGAAATTGGGTGGAGGCGGTGCTCAATTTTTTTAATAACAACGACTATGGCTGCTTTGATGAAATTATCAGCAACAGCCGCTACCTGCTCAACAGGGATGAATTACAACAACTGGCGTGGCGCTTTGAATCCGAGACCAAAAAGGCACTGAATAATTCGCCTGTTGAGGGATATAACTATCAAGCGGCCCATGCCAGCCTGGGGATAAGGGCCGTGGCAGAAGCCCTGGATGATATAGTACTGTATGAAAAAAGCATTTTAATTGCCAGCCCAGAACCCAACTGCCTGCAGTTGGAGAAGCTGATTGAATTTGCCTTTGAAATTGCCGAATTCGAGCGCGCCCAATACTGGTTGCAGCAACCGCAATGGGACAACGACAAGGCGCGATATTCACGCCTGCACAATCAGCTGCTGGAATTGCAAGGCAATATACAGCAGCTAAAACACAACCTGCTGCAGGCATTTAACAAATTACCCAGCCCGCATAATCTGAGTAGCTACTGGGCCTTTGCCGATGCCAAGGAGAAAAGTGCCTTGGCCGAGCAGGTGTTAAGCACAGCGGCCAGCCACTCGGACCCATCCCAGGGGATTTACCTGTTATTGATGACGGACGCCCTCGTGCAGGCGGAAAATCTTTTAATTGAAAAGTATCAAACGCTAACCGGGACGGGTTACAACACCCTGCTAAATTGGTTGGATTTTTTTGATGCTAACCAACAGCCCTTAGCAGTACTTCTGTGTTACCGCCTGCTGCTGACGGACATGCTGGAGCGGGGTTACAGCAAAGCCTATAGCCACGGCTGCAACTACTTTAGGCTATTTCTGGCACTGGATAAGCAGCGGCCGAATTACCAGGGGCTGGCCAATGCCCAGGAATTTATTCGCGAGCTGCAGGCTAAGCACTGGCGCAAAAACTCATTCTGGCGCGAGGCCGGCCACCCCAATAAGCCTGTCGAATAATTTATGTTTTAAATCATTTTGGGAAATAAAAACAACCGGGGGAAATAGCGTGTCTGATATTGAAAATATGCCCGAGCCGTTAACGCCCGCGCCAATGAATGGTGCAGCGGCGGTGGAAATTCAAGCCGCGTTAATTCTCCAGATAAATTTCGCCTGCCAACAAAATGCCGTGGCCGTTATTAAACAGCTGGCCCTGCAAAATAATAGCGCCCAGAGCTACACCCAGTTACAACTGGAGATGGGCGCTAACCCAGCGTTTATTGCCCCCAAGCGCTGGCTGATAGAGCGTTTGGAGCCGGGCCAGGTTTTGCAATTGGGCGAGCGTGATACGCGCCTCAATGGTGAGTTTTTGATGAACCTGGAGGAGCGCCTGTTGGGCGGCCTGAGCTTTCGCCTGAGCAATGCCGAGGGTGAGTGTTTGGCAGAATGGCAACAGGATCTGGAAGTGCTCGCTCGCAACGAGTGGTCTGGTTATGGCGACAACCCCGAATTGCTTGCCGCCTTTGCCACGCCCAACAGCCGCGCGCTGCAAAACCTGCTGCGCCAAGTGGCCGAACTGCTGCACAAACACGATGGTAATGGCCGCTTTCACACTTATGCCGACGGTGAGCCCAAGCGCCTCTGGTTACAAGCGGCGGCGCTGTGGAATATTTTGGCCGCACTCAAACTGGAATACGCCTATCCCCCAGCCAGTTTTGAACGCAGCGGGCAAAAAATCCGCTCGGTGGACGCCATACTCGAGCATCGTTTGGCGACTTGCCTGGATTCCACAATGTTAGTGGCCTCGCTGCTGGAGCAGATGGGCTTGCACCCGCTGGTTGTGCTTGAGTCAGGCCACGCCTATGTCGGCGTTTGGCTTAAAGATGACGCCTTTGCTCAGGCTTTTAGTCGCGACGGCGAAGCGCTGCGCAAGCGGGTGGCGCTTAAAGAAATCTTGGTGTGGGAGACCACCTTGCTCTGCCAGCGCGATGAGCAGGGCAAGCCGATCAGTTTTAAACAAGCGGTTAAAGTCGCTCAAGACAAACTTCTGGCGGGTGCTTCTGCGGTGGTGGGTATAGTTGATATCGCCCGTGCCCGCGCCGACCGGATTCGGCCATTGGCGTTTATGCAAAAAGCCCAGTTTGAATGCCCCTCGGGCGAAGAGCAGCAACTGGCACCACTGGATACGCCGAACGGCGAGGATCTGGAATCGGTCATTAACCCCGCACTGTTAACGGCTAAAGCTCAAACTCCCAGCGGTCGCCTGGCTCAGTGGCAGCGCAAACTGCTCGACCTCAGCCTGCGCAATCCGCTGCTGAATATGCGCGCCAGCAAAACCAATATTCCGCTGCTGGCGCCCAATCCCGGGTTGATTGAAGACCTGCTGGCCCAGGGCAAAGCGCTGTCGCTGGAGAGTCAGCCCGGCTGGGGTGCGCGCGATGCCGAACTGCATCTGGAGCGCACCGGCGAGCAGCTGGATCAGGAGCTGGCACTGGCGGCGCTGGCGCGGCACCGGCTTTACGCCCCCCTGGAGCCAGCCAAGCTGGAGTCGGCGCTGGTGGATCT
>CBINKF010000521.1:0-2873 GCA_966251115.1 uncultured Cellvibrio sp. | reverse complement strand
CCTGGCAAGTTACAGGGGAAAACGCCCCCAGCCAGAATAAATTTATTACCGCGCTTTTTAACCAACAGCCGCGCCTAACTAAAAAGCCTCCTTGTCGAAAACTCTCAGTAAACGTTTATTCCACCTAAGTAGCAGCGAATTTGGCCCAGCTACCGGCGTAATTGAGCAACCTGCATAAGAGCAGCTAAACTCTCCCTGTTGCAACGCCCGATTTTATTAATTCCTGCCCAAATTAAGGACAAGCCTATGAACAAACGCCTATTAATCGCCCTGTGTTTTTGCATCTCCCTACCCGTTTGGAGCGATCCGCAAGCCGAATGTCAGGCCGCCGCCGGCAGCTACCTTAGCGGCGCGGTGGTCAGCCCGCCCAGGTTCGCCCACGGCAAATTTTTAAAGGGCGTGGAGCTGAGCCACACCCATTTGACCATTAAGGCCGACCCGGATGGCAAACTCTACGATGTAGCCATGGACAATGTCTTTGCCGATGGCTCTCAAAAAAACCAAAAGCAGGTTCCGGCCCCGCTGAGCCAAATTCAAGTGGGCGACACGCTGGAGCTATGCGGCCAACTATATACAGATGGCACGGGCATTCATTGGGTTCACACCAATTGCGGTATTTACCCCACACCCAATAAACCCGATGGCTGGGTTAAAAAGTTAAGCGATAGCGGCGCCTCTGACAACTACGAAGACCTAACCAGCTTTTGCTATCTATGGCAGTAATCCTTTGATTTAAAAAAATTATTTTGACGTTCGAGAATCTCCTCGAACGCCCCGCTTTTATTTCACATTTAGCGCCACTAGTCAGTTTGACGGCATCCCAAACTGACTAGCCGCAATCATCCCTGGCATCACTAAACTCTTGTGGTGGCCGCACGCGCCACAGCCTTCACACAATAACCAATAACAGGTGATGCTATGAAACCACTAGTCTCTTTTAGGTCTGTCAGTTGCCGCTGGGTGCAGGGATGCGCGCTGGTCGCTGGCTTACTTATCACCAGTATCTCTCAAGCTCAAATTCCCCTGGCCCCCGCCGGCAATCGCATTTTGATGGGCGCCTTTGTCGATCGCGACTGGACCGAGTCCAACCCCTGTGGCGACAAAATTACCAGCCCCGGTGAGTGGGCCGATAACAAACAGTGGTACGGCAATGCCGGCCCCTACTTTGGCAAGATTTTCCCCGAGGTGTTTCGCCCCGACGGCAGCAAAAACTGGTTTTATCTGTGGGAAGCGGAAATCGATAAAATCAAAGCCCAGGGCCGGGTGCCCTACATAAACCTGGAGTTCCACGGCGAGTTGGCACTGCACGATAACAGTAAATGCTGGTGGCGCTGGAACGAGCAAAATCAGCGGGTACCGCACAACATAATCGCGGAAATCCTAAGCGGGCAGCACAACGACATTATCGACAATATCGCTTGGGGCCTTAAATCCAAGCAGGTCCCGGTACTTATCGACCTGTTCCACGAGGCTAATGGCAACTGGTACGACTGGTCGCCCTGTAAACACAACGAAACCTGGGCCCGCTTTCGCGAAGCCTATAAATACGTGGTTAATCGCTTTCGCGCCGTGGGCGCCACCAATGTGAGTTTTACCCATTCGCTCTGGGCGGTGAACTACGGCTGCCAGGCAACCACCGCAGGTGACCCAGGTATTAACGATATTTATATTCCCGGTTATATGAACTGGATGGGGATTGATATTTACTCCGGCGGCAGCGGCAGTTTTGCTGCCGAAATGAGCACCTGGTACGACCGCTTGGCCTCCACCGGCCTGCCCCTGGCAATTGGTGAAATGGGCGTAGCCAGCGGCGACGGTAAACTCCAGTGGATGACCGGCTTTCGCGACGACCTCATCAATCGTTTCCCCGCGGTTAAAGCCTTTAACTGGTTTGATATTAACAAGCCAGGCGAAGCCAACTGGCGCATTGATAGCGACGCAGGTTCAGGCCCGCACTTTTCCAATCTGATGAAAGATACCCATTACGTGGGCGGCTTTGGCACCTACGAGCTTAAAAATAAAGCCAGCGGCAAATGCCTGGATGTGAGCGGCGCGAGCACCAGCAATGGCGCCAACATTCAGGTATACAGCTGCAATGGCAGCAATGCACAAACCTTTATCATGACCGACCTCACCGGCTACAACATGGAGTTGCGCGCACTTAACAGCGGCAAATGTGTGGATGTTGCCGCCGCGGGCATGGGCGATGGCACCAATGTGCAACAGTACAGCTGCAATGCCAGCGCCGCCCAAACCTGGAATATGCACGTTATCAGCTGGTCGCCCCTGGAGGTTGAACTGGTGGCGAGTCACTCGGGCAAATGCCTGGATGTGGACAGCGGTGTCGGACCCAATGTGCAACAGTGGTGGTGCTCCGGTGGCAGCGCGCAGCGCTTCGTGCTGACCAAGCGATAAGCGCTTCTTTTTAACCAAGCATTAAGCGCTGTTCAACAAACCCAAACAGCGACTGGCGAAAGCCAAGCGCATAGCCGACAATAGTGCGGGGCCAATTGGCCCCCCATTGATTTAAGGAGTCGACTATGCGTTCCCCCTGGATTATCAACCTGGGACTATTCACGCCGGGATTACTCGCACTGGGATTATTTGGCCAATTAGCTCTGGCCCAAACCCCCACACAAGTTCTGCAAATTAAAATTTCCCCAGTGGGTGAAATTAACGCGCAAAACTACGGCATCGACCAGCAGGCACGCCCCACCGATAAATACAATATGTCGCTGGAGCCCAATGTCGCCCTGCGCTGGATGTACGACCCCTTTTATTTTTCCGCCAGCACCTCAAGTGCAGACGACCAAGCGCTTGATGGCGCACGCGTATCCACTTTTGCCTTCGGTTTAAGCGGTATCAACTTTGGC
>CBINKF010000520.1:0-2886 GCA_966251115.1 uncultured Cellvibrio sp. | reverse complement strand
TAGGCTTGGCGAGTTTGACGGGAGTTTTGGCGCTGGCTGATGCTCTAGAGGCTTTCACCGGCGCCTTGCTATTGGCGCGGGGATTTGCAGCGTTTGGCTTCACAGCCCTGCTCGGTTTTTCGGACTTGTCCGAATCAATTTTTTTTACCATAGGGTATTACGGAGTTTGTTCTCCGTTGTCTTCCTCTTGATTGTCTGGGGCATCCGATATCGCATCGGTTGCAGTTTCTGGGTGGTTGGCGAGCCCACTGGGGAGCCGCTCAGGTTCAGCATCCTCGAAGGCATCTTCGTTATCGACAATGCCTTCTTCAAGTTCAATGTCGCCTTTAGCCCCGCCGCTGTCGGTTTCGGCTGAGGTCAGGGGGTTATCGGCGTTGTCGTCAGCAATGGGAGCATCTGTGTCCTTCTCGCCCAAGCCTTCTTCTTCGTCCAGATTAAGTGTCGGGTTCAGCTCATCCAGATCGCGGATTTCACTGAGGCTGGGCAGCTCGTCCAGGCTTTTGAGATTAAAATAGTCCAAAAACTGGCGAGTGGTAGCGTAAAGGCTTGGGCGCCCAGGCACATCGCGGTGTCCCACCACTTTCACCCAGTCGCGCTCCATCAGGGTTTTCATAATGTGCGAACTCACCGCGACGCCGCGAATCTCTTCTATATCACCACGCGTAATCGGTTGACGGTAGGCGATTAGTGACAGCGTCTCCAGCAGTGCGCGCGAATATTTTTGCGGCTTTTCCTCCCACAGGCGATTTACCCAGGGCGCCAGCGAATCGCGCACCTGGAAGCGCCACCCGGAGGCCACTTCTTTTAGCTCGATACCGTGATTGACATAGCTGGCCTGGATATCTTCGAGCGCGGTTTGAACCTCCTCCTTGCTCGGTGCCAGGTCTTCATCAAACAGCTCGCGCAGACGCGCTATGGTCAGCGGTTGGGCGGCGGCGAGAATCACTCCCTCAAGAATCTGGCGCAGCAACTCGGGGGTTACCGGTGTTTGGGCGGGTATGGCATTGGTGTTTTTGGTTTCCGCCACCAGCTCGTCGGTGTGGCCTATGGAGTGACCGCTGGCCGTATCCAGGGTTGACTCCTCCAGGCTTTCATCCTGGTTCTCATCCAGGTCGTCAATATCGTGTGTCATTGGGTTCTTGCTTTAACGTGAATAGGTCCAAAGGATTCGCTTTGTACAATTTCCACCAGCGACTCTTTAATCAATTCCATTACCGCGAGGAAGGTAACCACTACTCCCAGGCGCCCTTCTTCAACAGTAAACAGCGCTAAAAACGGCACGAACTGCTGGTGCGCCAGCTTGTCGAGCACCTGCGCCATACGCTCGCGCGTCGATAGTTTTTCGCGCGATACATGGTGGCTTTCAAACATGTCGGCACGGCGCAGCACCTCGGACAGGGCGAGCAATAATTCGCGCAGATCGACATCGGGCTCGGGCCTGGTGAGAGCCCTGTCCGGTGCGCTGGCGGCGGCTGGGTAAATATTGCGTTGCATACGCGGCAAGCTGTCCAGGTCCTCAGCGGCCTGTTTAAAGCGCTCGTACTCCTGCAGCCGGCGGATCAACGATGCGCGCGGATCATCGTCCTCTTCTTCCTCGGCGCTGCTGCGCGGTAACAACATGCGCGATTTAATTTCGGCCAGCATGGCCGCCATCACCAAATACTCAGCTGCCAATTCAAACTGATGGGACTCCATAAGTTCGACATAAGCCATGTACTGGGAGGTAATTTCCGAGACATTGATATCCAGGATATCGATATTTTGGCGACGGATTAAGTAGAGCAACAGGTCCAGCGGGCCTTCGAAAGCCTCGAGAAAAACCTCCAGGGCGTCGGGTGGTATATATAGATCCTGCGGCAACTGAGTTACCGCCTTGCCATGTACCACGGCAAAGGGCATCTCCCCCTGCACCGGACGGTGATGCATTTCCCCGGGAACCAGTGCTTCGCCTCCCTCGGCTGCCGCTACAGCGCCAGCGGGTGCATCAGGAGCATCAGCTTCCAGGGTAAACTCTTCCGGTGATTGTTCAGGGTTTTGACTCACGTGCCCAGCTCTCGCTTGCTCTATCCGCTTGCTTTATCTCAGCCACCATCCGCCTTGGCGTCGCCCAGCAAACGATGGAATTCTGCCCAGACCCGGGCCAAGGGGCGCATTATAGCGATTTAGCCTGCCGTCGGACAGCACAAACAGCGGTGGGTTATTTTTATTGTTTTTCAAATGCTTACATCAAAAACCTGAGAAGTCACCTTTACCCTGGCGGATAAGTTCAGGGGAGTCGGTCGTTAAATCCACGACTGTCGTCGGCTCCAGCCCACAATAACCACCATCAATCACCAGGTCGACATGGTGCTCCAGGCTGTCGCGAATTTCATAGGGGTCGGTCATGGGGTAGTCCTCCCCCGGCAGCAGCAGGCTACTGGTCATCAGCGGTTCACCCAGCTCCTCGAGTAAAGCCAGGGCGATGGCGTTATCCGGTACCCGCAAGCCTATAGTCTTACGCTTGGGGTGCATCAACCGGCGCGGCACCTCTGCGGTAGCTTCAAGAATAAAAGTGTAGGCGCCAGGGGTATGGTTTTTTAACAGGCGAAACGCCTGGTTGCCCACCCGCGCATAGGTTGCCAACTCCGACAGGTCGCGGCACATAAGGGTAAAATTATGGTGTTTGTCGAGTTTGCGCAGGGCGCGAATCCGCTCCAGGGCGTCCTTATCGCCGATATGGCACCCCAGGGCGTAGGCTGAGTCTGTGGGATAAACCACCACCCCGCCCTTGCGAATAATATCTGCCGCCTGGATTACCAGGCGATGCTGGGGATTTTCGGGGTGGATTTGAAAAAACTGGGCCATAACAACTCCTTAGGCATGTACACCAGCCGCGGCTGGTGAAGG
>CBINKF010000519.1:0-2890 GCA_966251115.1 uncultured Cellvibrio sp. | reverse complement strand
TCGAAGAGCTGGAAAAACTCAACAACGCCGGCACTACACCCACCCTCACCCACCCCAGCGACATCACCGTGGTGAATTTATTGCGCGCCCTGGCCTCAGCCACCCTCGCCTCCGCTCGCTGGCGCTGGAACAAGCTGCGCAACCTGCGCCTGAGTCGCGAGCGCGGTTTTTATTTTCGCCAACCGACCAAAGCGACCGATATCTTTTTTAACGAGATGCACAAGGGCGAAAAGGATAACAATGCCGACACGGGCATTCGCAATCGCTTAACAACGCAAATCCACGGCGCCACCGTCAGCGCCCAGCCTAAATCTCCCAAATGGATTCTCGCCGCCGCTGCCGCGGTGCTATTAATTGGCGGCTTCTTTTTCTTCAAGCATCGCGCCACCCTGGACCAGCCCATCTCCCAATCGCTATTAAATTCAAAAGAGCAAAGCTCGTCACAACCGGATTCTTCAGCGCAAGCGCAAACCAGCGCTGCCGCTGTTGCGACTAACGCAGACCAGCGCGAAAGTGCCAGTGCGAATACCGAAACAGCACAGCCAGACAACACCGCTGCTCAAGTCGCCGACGACACCACTGGCCAAATACCCGCTCAATCCCAAACGAGCGAAGACGAGACAACTAGTAATAATCCCAGCTCGAATACCGACAACACCGGCGTGGACGCCACCACCAATGCAGCCAGCAGCGAACAACAAGCTGCAGAAGTCATCCCACAATTTACCCTCACCGTAAATACCGACCCCGGCGATGCGCGCGTGCGCATCCTCAATATTCGCGAGCGCTATCAGGATGGCATAGCACTTGAACCTGGCCCCTATCACATAGAAGTAAGTCGCAGCGGCTACCAAACTTACGACAACTGGGTGCGCATCGAGGATCAGAACCTCACCCTAAAAATCAAACTGGACGCCAGCCTCAAACCCGGCACAGAAATTAATTCACCACTCACCGCGCGTATTAAAAGCGAAGGCCCGGATATGATCAGCATTCCCGCCGGCAGTTTTTATATGGGAGATAAAAATGACCCCGTCGCCATGCCGGTTCACAAGGTCACACTTGCGCGCGCTTTTGCCATCAGCAAATTTGAAATCACCTTTGATGACTACGATATTTTCGCCCAGGCCACCAACCGCGCCCTGCCCGACGACAACCGCTGGGGCCGCGGCAACCGCCCGGTCATCAACGTGAGCTTTAACGATGCCGTCGCCTACAGCGACTGGCTGAGCAAAACCACCGGCAAAAAATACCGCCTGCCCACCGAAGCCGAATGGGAATACGTCGCCCGCGCCAAAACACTCACCCCCTTTTGGTGGGGCGACAACGTCAAAGACGCCGCCGGCCGCGCCAACTGCCGGCGCGGCTGCTCCAGCAAATTCTCCGGCTTATTCGGCGCAAAAACCGCCCCCGTCGGCAGCTACCCTGCCAATGGTTTTGGCGTATTCGACACCGCCGGCAACGTCGCCGAATGGGTGCAGGACTGCTACGCCGAAAACTACGCCACAGCCCCCAACAACGGCCAGGCATACGAAATCGCCAAATGTGCAGCCCGCGTGGTACGCGGCGGCTCCGCCAAAGACAGCGCCGCCGATATAGCCAGCTACAAACGCGACTACGACCGCCCGCAAATTTATAACGAACATTTAGGGTTTAGGGTGGTAATGGAGTTGTAATTCCCATCGCTTGAATATAAAAAAATGGGCCGTCAATTGGCCCATTTTTATTTTCGGTTGCTTATGTTTATTTCGATTACGCGTTTTTTCGATTACTTGCGCTTGCCTACAACAAATCGATTAACCCCACCAATTTAATCGCGTCACCCTCGCGCTTAAACACCGCAAAGCCACCAACCAAAGCATCATCAATAATCTGTGCATCCGCCAAAACCCAATAAATATTGGATTGCTCGGTCAACACGACTAAAGCCCCCTCATTCATATTAGGCAGCTTTGCCAAAGCTGATTTCATCGGAACCGCCCATTGATCCATTGGCAGTTGCTTGGCATCAACAGTCATTGAGACAAACTGCAGAGCCTGAGCAGAATCTATAGGTAAACTCGGAAACATAATGCTTAACGCAAAGGGGGTTTGCTTTTCCACGGAAAACGCCAAGTCGTCGCTGATAAAATCAGGTTTAGTATTCCGACTCAAAAACTCACCTCGTCCACCCAAATTACCTGAAGTAAACAACCTAACTAGATTCACGCTTTGGTTATCAGCCAACGCCAAAAATTCGCTGCGACTTTTATCTTTAAGTGCATTTGAAAAACCTTGAACCGCTTGTGATACTTGCTTTTCACTAACCGCTGTAGGCTCAGTTAACTGCGCTTTGGCTGAAGTTGGAACTGCGCCTGTTTCGGCCTCCGATTTACAGCCTAAAACAGCAAACAACATAATTGACAATAGCCAATGCAGGCTTCTCATTAATATCCTGGTTTCCGCGCAAAGCTGTTTAATTTTCATCACTCGCCAGATCCCATTGCGCCTCATATCCCAGCGAAGAAAGATAGCCACCCATTACATTCATCGTCCTTTCCATCCAAAACTGTAGATCCGACTCTCCAAGCACCTCTAGGTTGTTATCCCTATCCGCAATAGAGGCATCCACCATTTCCCAAAAAAAGCGCGATAAGGCCAACGCCTCATCACCGTTGGCAATCGGGGCTTGGGACGCAAGTATTGGAATCAAATCATGACGCCCTAATTTTTCAGCGTAGTACAGACATACCTGCTGGGCCTTCTGGCCACGCCCACTAAAATTCAACATAGTCAATCATCCTTAGCAGCTTGTAGAAATACGTTTTCGAGGCAGTCGATGCAAAGCAAAAGCAGCCAAAATTGTGTGGAGCCATTAGGAGGTATCACGACACGAAACATAACGCCCAAT
>CBINKF010000518.1:0-2899 GCA_966251115.1 uncultured Cellvibrio sp. | reverse complement strand
AATAGCCCGCCCCCAGCAGCGACAGAATCAGTAAAAGACGTTGTACCCAAGTTTCCATTCGTTAACCTCTTCGTTGGTAGTGCGGCTGGTGAGCACATAGTGGTTGACATATTCCATACGCAGGAACAGGCGCCCTTTAAGATGCACGTAGGTGCCCAGGCTCGCTTGAAATAAATTGTCTTCGCGATCTTCGGATTGCACCAGAGTCGCGCTGGGGTAGGTTTTGATTTTGCCCGCGCCAATCCCAAAAAAGGGTGAAATACGCCAGTGCGGAAAGGGCTGGAAAAGTACAGCGCCAGCAACTATGCGGCTGTCGGAAAACTGACCGGTGTTGGAGTCGTAGCGCAGCTCAGCAGAGAGATTTTTGGTAAAGCGATAGCCCAGGTTAAAGGCCAGGCCATCGGCACCGGCAAAGTCGCCATAGGCCACGCCCAGCTCGGCGCGGTCTTCCAAATAATCTGCTTGATTGGTGTCGGGAAAGTCTGGCACCGAGCCATCGGGCGACAGTGTCAGCAGCATATCGCTGCGCTTTATCCAGCCGCTGATGCCGCGCCGGGTTTTGATTTTGATCCAGCTGGTGCGGCTTTTTAACAGGGTGATAACTTCATCGCGCTCCACCACGTGAAAAATCGGGTAGCCGCGTCCGGGGCCGGAATAGACATTAATAAACGCGTCGTTAACGGTTACCTGCAGCGGCAGATCCTCGGAGAACCAACCCGCCTGCGCCTGGCCGGCAGCCAACAGCACCAACAACAGACTTGCGCGCACCCAGAGGACGCGCATCCGTCCGATTCGCGGCGCGCCTGGCCTGTGCAGGGCGGTGCCGCTAACCCATCGGAAAAAACTGGCGATCATGCCTTGATACTCTGTTTTGTCATTGTGTTTTTAATTGGGAATCGCCAGCTCAAAAGGATTGGCGTAGTACTGGGCATTGGTGTCCAGCCACTCCGACAGGAGTTTTAATTCCGCCGGGTTGAGGAAGCCCTCGTGCGACCCGCCCGCCGCAAACTTATCAAAGAAACGACTGCTGGCACGGGCGCCACCACGCGACATACTAGCCGGTTGATTCACAGGAACCAACACCGGGTCGGTACATAAACCATTTTCATCCACTATAGGGTCGCCATTGATGTCCAGGTTACAAGCGCCTGTGGGATCGGGCACGAGTATGTCTTCCAGTAAACCTGTGTCCTCATTGAGCTGCTGCTTGTTGTCGTTGTTAAGCAACTCAGTATAGGAGCGCATGCGCGAGTTAACCTGCTGCTTGTAATTGTCCAACTCCAACTGGCCGGGTGGAACCCGTGTGACAGTAGCACCAGCGTCATCATAGGTTTGCGAGTGGCAACTCAGGCAGCTGTCGCCGGTCATGCTCATCATGGTATCCGGGTTATTCACCGTCATATTGGCGCGAGTGCGCTCCCACAGCGGCTGGATATGGTATTCGTAATTGATGACGATACGGCAATTGGCATTCCAGGGATTTTCATCCGGCAACTCGGTGCGACAGCCACTGGGTGTTGGCGCCGGGATTTGATCCGGAGCTGCTCCCTCCACCAGTGAGTTGTAACGCCAATCGCGGTTTTTATCGTTGCGCTCATCGTAGGTCAGGCTCGCGGTCCACTCGTCGGTAAAGTCCAGATCCACACTCAGCTTGCGAATCAGGTCATCGCTCTGACAACCGCTAACACCACAGGCAGGCAGAATTACCTGAGTGCCGCTGTTATCCAGCGGGAAGTAGCTACGGCTGGCGAATTGCGCCATGGTTTCACCTGGCTCTGCAGGATCTGGTGTGCCAAAGCTGTCTACCCGCAAGGTTCCCAAAAACTGTCCACCACCGGCGGCACCGCTATTGATCGAAGTTGGCTCCAAATCCTGACGTCCGTGAACCACCTCGGTATTTTGCGGGTCGTGACAGCCGTTGCAGCTGCGGGTTTCACCCGGGCGCAGCGTCAGCCAATTGGTGTGATTGCGGCTGATTTGCCTGCCTTCCGCATCCAAAACTTCCAGGGTAAAGGCGACATCGGCTGGCACTTTTACATGCACAGAGCCATCCGGCTCCACCGGAGCGTAGCCGAGGATTTCCTGCAGGCCATTTACCTGGCCAATCAGGTTACCGTAGATATTGTCGTCCTGTTCATCGAGGGTTTTGTCGTCGGGCACAGACACAGCTTTAACAATGCGCACAAAACGCGCCGGGCGGGAATCGGGCGGCAAGGTGGCCATGGTGGCCAAATCGGGCACGCCGGAGTTCATCGCATTAAAGCTGCCATCCAGATCATAAACGCTGCGAATATCCAAAATTCCGACATTTTGTTTCGCTAAATCCGGGTCAGTTGTCGGGGCGATATAGGCGGGGGGATTGGCAAAATCCTCCAGCGCCACGGCCTCGGTAAATATCTTGTTATCCTCACCCAGTACCACAGGCAACTGGGTTTGATTGGTCGTATCGTAAATCCAAATACCGTAGAGAGGCGGCGCCTCTTCATAGCCATCCGCCGGTACCCCGTCCACCAGCAGAGTCGGCAGACAGGGGCGCAGCACCTGGGTATCCACTTCGCGCAAACGACACTGGCTCCAGCTCACCAGCAAACGATTGGTGCCATCAAATAGCGGGGCCAGTGACGCAAAACGCCCGTGCAGCGAAACCAGCCCCGGGGTGATATCCACCGGCTTGATGGAAATGGAGCTGAGTGCCCCTTCGGTCTCACTGGAGCCATCGAAGACAACCATGTCGCCGCCGAGGGAGGTTTCATTCAGCATGTAGATGGCCGCTATACGACCATCGGGCAAGGGCTGGGGTTTAAACAAGCGCGCCGGCTCCTCCTGGTCGGGGAAATCCTGGTTAAGGGTGTCGGCACCGAAGTAGCGCTGCACATTGGTACCATCGGGATTGGCAGTG
>CBINKF010000517.1:0-2901 GCA_966251115.1 uncultured Cellvibrio sp. | reverse complement strand
GCTATGACCCGAGCGGGGTCATAGCCAACACCCAGGGGCGAAAACTACACCTGGGCGATAACCCCCAACTGGACCAGGCCTGCCGCATTGCGCTGCTCTGTAACGACGCCAACCTAACCAGGGAGCAAGGTCAGTGGCTGATACACGGTGACCCCACCGAAGGCGCGCTTTTTGTATTGGCGGTTAAATACGGGCTGGTGCCGCTGCAGTGTCAAAACCACTGGCAGCGCCTGGATAGCCTGCCCTTTGAAACCGAAAAACGCTATATGGCCAGTCTGCACCGCAATCCCGAAGGCCTGCACCAGATAGCAGTAAAAGGTGCCCCCGACCGCCTGCTGGAGCTGTGCCAATACCAACTGGGCTCCACTGGCCTGGAACCCTTAAATACTAACTATTGGCACAACCAACTACAGCAGCTGGCAAGTCAGGGCATGCGCGTTATGGCCCTGGCCTATCGCGAGTTTAACCATGAAGAATCCAGCCGACTGCCCGGCCTCAATCACAACCATTTGCAGGAATCGCTGGTAATGGTCGCCCTGGCCGGGCTGGCTGATCCACCACGCCCCGAAGCCAAGGCTGCTATTGCCGACTGCCGCCGCGCCGGGGTGCGGGTAATTATGATTACCGGCGATAGCCCGCTTACCGCGCAGAGCATAGGCCGGGAACTGGGGCTAAATGCGGCGCGGATAGTCACCGGGGCGGAATTGGATACCATGAGCAGGGAGGACTTTGCGCGCACCGCCGAGCGCGTGGATATCTTTGCCCGCACCAGCCCCGCCAACAAATTACAGTTAGTGGAGTTGCTGCAAAGCCGCGGCCACACCCTGGCCATGACCGGCGACGGTGTCAACGATGCCCCCGCGCTGCGCCGCGCCGATATAGGTGTCGCCATGGGCAAAAAAGGCACAGACGCCGCGCGCGAGGCGAGCGCTTTTGTGCTGATAGATGACAACTTCGCGACTATAGTGGCCGCCCTGCGCGAGGCTCGCCGCGTCTACGACAATATCGTCAAATCCATAGGTTTTATTTTGCCCACCGACCTGGCCGAAGCCAGCAGCATAGTGCTGGCCATTCTGCTCGGCTGGACCCTGCCCATCACACCGGTGCAGGTGCTGTGGATCAATACCGTCACCGCCGTCAGCCTCACCCTGGCGCTGGTTTTTGAGCGGGGCGAAGCCAGCTTGCTGCGTCGCCCGCCGCGCCCCAGGCAGAAGCCCTTGGTTGGCCCGCAGCTGCTCTATCGTATTTTGCTGGTAGGTGGCATAAGCTCCATTACCGTGTTTAGCCTGTTTGGCTGGAAGCTCGGCCAGGGCGGCAGTTTAGAAGCCGCGCGAGCTGTGGCAGTTAACTCACTGATTTTACTGGAATGTTTTTACCTGCTCTCGGCGCGCAGCCTGACCGAACAAATCTGGCAAGCACACTACTGGAAAGGCAGTGCCCCGGCGCTCTGGAGCATTCTGCTGGTTTTGTTATTACAGCTTGGCTTTAGCTACCTGCCCATTTGCCAGCAACTGTTTGGCGTACTTGGCCCCAGCCTTAACGACTGGCTGATCATGCTCCTGGCCGCCAGCCCTATACTGGTGTTGGTGGAAGTGGAGAAATTCATCGCCAATCGCCGGCAACATTCATCAACCGCTTGGGATACGCCCGACATTTAAGGAAGCGTTATGTCCACCTTCGATCGCCCTTTACCCAGCGCACTGGCGCCGCTACTCGACCTGGCGGCCGACCTCCACTGGTGCTGGAACCACGCCAGCCACCCCCTGTGGAGCGCCATGAACCAGGAGGTGTGGCAACAGACCCAAAACCCCATGCACGTACTGCAACTCACCACCGATGCGCGCCTGGAACAACTGGCAGCCGATAGCGACTTTTTGCAGTTACTGCAAAGCCTGGAGGATGCCCGCGCCGAACGGCTCAGTCGCCCCAGCTGGTATCAACAGCACTATACGGATTCCTCCAGCAAGACTTCACCCATCAAAACTATCGCCTATTTCAGTATGGAATTTGGCCTCTGCGACTCCCTGCCGCTTTACGCCGGCGGCCTGGGTATGCTCGCTGGCGATTATTTAAAAACCGCCAGCGACCTGGGTGTACCCCTGGTCGGTGTGGGTCTGCTCTACCAGGAGGGCTACTTTCGCCAAAGCCTCGACCGCCACGGCTGGCAGCAGCAGACTTACCTGTACAACGACCCGGGTAGCCTGCCCATCCAACCCCTGCGAGCCGCCGACGGCAGTTGGCAGCGCATAGAAACCAACTTTCTCTGCCGCCGGGTGCGCTTTCGCGTGTGGCAGGTGCAACTGGGGCAAGTGCGGCTCTACCTGCTCGACAGTAACGACCCGCTCAACCAGCCCATCGACAGGGGCATTACCAGCAAACTCTACGGCGGCGGCACCGAGTTGCGCCTGGTGCAGGAAATCGCCCTGGGCATTTGCGGTTGGCGATTGCTGGAAACCCTGGGGCTGGAAATAGACGTCTGCCACCTCAACGAAGGCCACGCCGCCTTTGCCACCCTGGAGCGCATCCGCAACTACTGTGAGACCCATCAGGTGGACTTTTGGCAGGGGCTCTGGGCCACCCGCAGCGGCAACCTGTTTACCACCCACACCCCGGTGGCCGCCGGTTTCGACCGCTACCCGGCGGAGATGATTCGCCAGTTTGGAGGCGAATCCGCCGGGCGCATGGGGGTGAGCACCGAAGACATACTCGGCCTGGGCCGGGTCAACCCCAGTGACAATAACGAACCGTTTAACATGGCCTACTTGGCACTGCGTACCTGCGGCGCCAGCAATGGCGTAAGCCAACTGCACGGCAAGGTCAGCCAGCGTATATTCCAACCGCTGTTTCCCCGCTGGCCGGAGCGGGAGGTACCGGTCGGCTACGTCACCAACGGTGTGCATG
>CBINKF010000516.1:0-2904 GCA_966251115.1 uncultured Cellvibrio sp. | reverse complement strand
CCTGGACACCGAGCGACCTGTCGCCGAGCAACTCCCGCCTTTGGTTAATGCCTGTGAGCTGGCCGAAATTGACGGCATACCCAGTGTGAATATCGATAACGTTGCAGCGGCAGAGGAAGGGATAGATTATCTGCTCAGCCTTGGCCACAAGCGCATAGGGGTTATTGCTGGCAATATGACTACACCCAGCAGCGTGAATCGGTTTGAGGGCTATAAACGCGCCCTGGCCAAAGCGGGTATCGCCTTTGACGAGCAGCTGCTGCAAATCGGTAACTATGCCCTGGCCGACGCCGCTGACGCCACTCGCATACTTATGAACTTAAACGATCGTCCCACCGCTATTTTTGCCTTTAGCGATGAAATGGCTATGAGCTGTATGTCCACACTGCACAAATTGGGTTTGGCCATCCCGCAAGATATTTCGGTATTGGGTTTTGACAATATCCGCTACGCCGAATATTGCAGCCCCTCGCTCAGCACCGTGGCTCAGCCCATGACTGAAATTGGTCAGGTATGTATGGAGCTGTTGTTGCCGCAATTGAATGGCGAACCTATGCAGGCCGAGAAGCGGATTCTGCCCCATAAATTAATTATTCGTGAAAGTACGGGGCCAATTAAGCGCTAACAGATTGAGTTTTGTCATCCTAATTTGCTATTTTGCCACGCCGTGGCGACGCGGACCTGGCTTTTTATTAAATCATATAAAAGGGAAGAGTGAATGAATCTAGTTTATAAAAATGAAAAACCACTGTTTGCAATTGCATTGGTTATTTCGGCGATGGTTTGGTTGGGGTTGGTACTGGGCACCTTTGGTGTTGTACTGATTTATTTATTATTTGGCTATTTGTTCTTTTTGTTCGCCCATTCGGTATTTATTTCCTACATGAAAGGTACGGGAGTAAAAGTTGGTCCTCAGCAATTCCCTGAGCTGCACCAACAGTTGGTAAGTGCCTGTAAAAAGCTCGACGTTAAAAAAGTCCCTGAAGTCTATATTCTGCGCACAGATTTTTTTAATGCCTTGGCGACTAAATTTCGCGGTCGCAATTTTATTGTGTTGTTTTCCGATGTGGTGGACGCCTTCGAAGAGCGCCCAGAAGCGCTCAATTTCTACCTGGGTCACGAACTTGGCCATATTCACCGCAAACACCTGAGCTGGTCCTGGTTTTTGTTTCCCGCCGCTATACTGCCGGTATTGGGTTACGCGTTAAGACGCGCAGAAGAATACACCTGTGATAGATACGGTGCGGCCTGCTGCGAGTCAATTGACGATGTGCAGTTTGCACTGGTTGCGATTGGCGCAGGCAATACCAGCTGGAAAAAAGTAAACGTGGCAGCGTTTACCGAGCAGGTGGAAGAAACCTCAGGCTTTTGGATGTCGTTTAATGAATTACCAGTGATTACCCTTGGTTGACCAAGCGCGTGGCTCATGCCATAGGTTTTAAGCAAGAGTATGAAGCCGTCCAGCCCACACGTAGTTTTGGTGCCTGGTTGTTAGCGATATTTGTTCCACGCTTTGGTATTGGCGGCGGTGGCGGATTGGTTTCAATGATGGTGGTAGTGGCCATCATCGGCATTCTTGCCGCAGTTGCTCTGCCTGCCTATCAGGAATATACCCTGCGCGCTCATGCAAGTGCGGGCTTTGCTGCTGCTATGCAGGTGCACGACGAAATGAACCACTATTACACCCAGCAGGGCGAGTTGGCTACGAGCCTGGCAGATTTGGGTTACTCCGAAAGCACACTCGGCGGAGCCAATGTGGGTTACACCATTAGTTTGACTAAAGAGTCGGAAATTGAGGTAGATTTGGTTGGTGGTAAAAGCGGTGCCTATTTGCTGCTGGAGCCAAAACTGGATGACGATGGCCTGAGCTGGACCTGTGCTTACGACAATATGCCCGAAAAAGCTGTACCTAAAGACTGTCGCTAAGCTTAGCTTGGCTAAAAATAATTGAAGCTATCTGCCCCCAAAAGTATTGGGGGCAGATAATCAATCAGCGAGTTTCAAATCGGATTTCTGCCACATTTTTTACACAGTGCTCTGGATCAAATACCTGACCGTTCATCAAAATATAAACGCCTTCGGGAAGGATTTGCGCTGCCGCAATTGCCGCCCCCAGGTTAAAGTCTGCATCGGAGTTGCGAAATTCCGCCGGGTACATAGCGCCGACTAGCACAATCGATTTTCCCGCGATACCTTTAAGCGCCAAACCTGTTTGCACCATGGTGTCTGTGCCATGGGTAATTACCAGGTGATCGCCCTTGGCTTGCTCGGCAGTGCGACGGATTAGCGTGCGATCCTCGTCGGTCATCTCCAGGCTGTCCTTGCGCAATATGGAAATTAGCTCTGTCTCCAGGGTTACGCCCGCGCGCTGCAAAATTTTTGCCGCCTGAGGTTCGCCAATTTTGTAATCGCTTTTAGCGTCGTAGTAAATCTTGTCGATGGTGCCGCCGGTAGTAATGATAGTTAGGCTCATGCTTACCTCTGCTAACTGCCTGGAAAATGCTGTGAATAAAAAAGCCCTCCTCAGATCGAGAAGGGCCAATGATAAGGGCCAATTAAAGTAGATGGATTTACTTGCTGGCTTTGATGTAAAGCACTTTCATTAATACCATAGCCACAAAAACCAAAATCGAGCCTATACCCAGTACTGGCCCCACTGCCGCCTCGGGCGCCAGAGCTCCATAGAGCAAATAGAGTCCAACTACCAAAATAACGGTACCCAGCTGATGCAAATAATATTGGGCCTTGGCCAAGCTGCCAAACTGACCATTAATCCATAGCTTATGGACAATGCCGTAGGCAAAACTAATCACAAAACCAACCAGCATAATATGGGCGTGGGTGACCAGTTGGCTGTGGTTTTTACTGGCGGCCATATAAATACCCAGCGCCAAGCCCAGCAGG
>CBINKF010000515.1:0-2913 GCA_966251115.1 uncultured Cellvibrio sp. | reverse complement strand
CGGTGCCGTGCCCCTGCCCCAGGAGTTGATCAGCGACCCGGTGGAGAAAGTATCCCTGCGCAAGCAGGCCATTGCCAAAGCGGCGGCGGAACTTATCCGCGATCACAATCGCATCATCCTCGACAGCGGCAGCTCCACTACCGCAGCTTTACTTCCAGAGCTGTCCCACAAGCAGGGGCTGGTGGTGATGACCAATTCCCTGAGCATCGCCAATGCGCTGCGCGAGCTGGAAAACGAACCGACCATTTTGATGACTGGTGGCACCTGGGACCCAAAATCCGAGGGCTTTCAGGGGCAGTTGGCAGAGCAGATTCTGCGCTCCTATAACTTCGACCAGTTCTTTATCGGCGCCGACGGTCTGGACCTGGAGCGCGGAACTACCACCTTTAACGAGTTGTATAGCCTCAGCCGGGTGATGGCCGAGGTAGCGCGCGAAGTTATTGTGATGGCCGAGTCAGACAAGATCGGGCGCAAGATCCACAACCTGGAACTGCCCTGGTCAGCGGTAAAAGTGCTGGTCACTGATAGCGATTTACAGCAACAAGACAAACTCAAATTAGAACAACAGGGCGTGCAGGTTATCTGCGCAGCGCTGTAACACACTACTCTAGAAACTCAAACCAGCTGTATAGCTAAGGAGCCAATCATGTGTGGAATCGTAGGGGCAGTGGCCCAGCGCGATGTGGTAGATATTCTGGTGGAAGGATTGCGCCGCCTCGAATATCGCGGATATGACTCAGCTGGCGTGGCTGTGGTAGATGGCGCCGGCAAGCTCCAGCGCCTGCGCCGCCTGGGCAAGGTAAAGGAGCTCGCCGATGCAGTTCACGCCAGCCCTACCCTTGGCGGCACCGGCATAGCCCACACCCGCTGGGCAACCCACGGCGAGCCCAGCGAGCGCAATGCTCACCCGCATGTCTCCAATAACAAAATTTCAGTGGTGCACAACGGCATCATTGAAAATCACGCCAGCCTGCGCAGCCTGCTGCAGGAAGAAGGCTATGTATTTACCTCGGACACAGATACCGAAGTTATCGCCCACCTGGTAGATAAAGAATTAAAAACTGCCGACAGCCTGCTTGCCGCCGTGCAAAAAGCGGTTAAAAACCTGCACGGCGCTTACGGCACTGTGCTGATGGACTCCAGTGATAGCTCGCGTTTAGTGGTGGCCCGCTCCGGTAGCCCATTGGTGATTGGCATGGGTATAGGTGAAAACTTTATCGCCTCGGATCAATTGGCGCTTTTGCCAGTCACCCGCCGTTTTATCTTTTTGGAAGAGGGCGATGTAGCGGAAATCACCCGCTTCTCGATTGAAATCTTCGACAAAGACGGCGTAAAAGTTGAGCGCCAGATTCACGAATCCACCGCCAGTTACGACGCCGGCGACAAGGGCCAATTCCGTCACTTTATGCTTAAGGAAATTTACGAGCAGCCCAATGCGGTGAACAATACGCTGGAAGGTCGACTGAGTGCCGATTCCGTGTTAGATGAAACCTTTGGCAATGGCGCCGCCGAATTATTTAAAAAAGTAAAACACGTACAAATCGTCGCCTGCGGCACCAGCTATCACTCGGGCATGGTGGCGCGCTACTGGCTGGAATCCCTCGCCGGCGTCAGCTGCAATGTCGAGATCGCCAGCGAATTCCGCTATCGCAAATCCTTTGTGCAGCCCAACAGTCTGATTGTTACCATCAGCCAATCAGGTGAAACAGCCGATACATTGGCGGCGCTGCGCCTGGCCAAAGAGTTGGGTTATTTAGGTAGCCTCACCATCTGCAACGTTGCCGGCAGCTCGCTGGTGCGCGAATCCGATTTGGCCTTTATGACCCGCGCCGGTGCCGAAATTGGCGTGGCCTCCACCAAAGCCTTCACCACCCAATTGGTGGGCTTGGCGATGCTGGTATTGGCTATTGGCAAATACAACGGTTTGAGCGAAGCCCAGCAAAAAGACATGGTCGCGGCGCTTAAAAACCTGCCCAAAAAACTCGAAGAGTCTTTATCACTGTCCGATAAAATCGAAGCCCTGGCGGAAGAGTTTGCCGATAAAAACCACGCGCTCTTTTTAGGCCGCGGCGACCAGTACCCGATTGCGATGGAAGGTGCACTTAAGCTCAAAGAGATTTCCTACATCCACGCCGAGGCCTATGCAGCGGGTGAACTCAAACACGGGCCACTGGCGCTAATCGATGCGGAAATGCCCATCATAGTGGTAGCGCCCAACAACGACCTGCTGGAAAAATTAAAATCCAACGTCGAAGAAGTGCGCGCGCGCGGTGGCATTCTCTACGTATTTGCCGATGCCGATGCGAAATTCGAATCCGACGCTACCATGCGTGTAATCAACGTCCCCCACTCCCACCCCTGGCTGGCACCAGTGCTCTACACACTGCCGCTGCAATTGCTCAGCTACTATGTGGCCATTATTAAAGGTACAGATGTTGATCAGCCGCGCAATTTGGCGAAGAGTGTGACGGTGGACTAAAACTTCCCTTTTTGGGAAGTATCCCTCTATACTTCCCAAAAAGAAGCTATCAAAAATAGCGCTTTAGAAAAGTTATTTCTTAGGGGGAAGCATGGATCATATAAAACTAATAAAAAATAAACATGACCATGTTGAAGCTCTGGAGCGAATCAAAAAACTCATGGACGAAAAGCTAGTGCCCGATAGCAAAGAGGCGCATGAGTTAGAAGTGCTGTCCTTATTAGTTGAGCACTATGAGCAAGAAAATTGCCGAATAGAGAAACCTGACCCTATAGAAGCTATCAAGTTTCGAATGGAGCAGCTTGGGTTATTGAAAAAAGATTTAATTCCTTTTATTGGTTCCGCTTCTAAAGTTACTGAAGTCCTCAATGGTACACGTCAGCTCAGTTTGAATATGATTCGTAAATTGAGTGATGGATTAGGGATTTCGGTAG
>CBINKF010000514.1:0-2914 GCA_966251115.1 uncultured Cellvibrio sp. | reverse complement strand
GGTAAAACGACTTGCAGTTTATTGCTGGGCCAGTTGCTCGCGCACTTGCAGGGCGTGTCTGCGGTGGTTGGCACCATAGGTTATGGCCTGCTGGATGCCCGCGCGCTGGCACCGCTCAGCCAGCAAATTGCCAATTTGCAAAACACCGGGCTCACCACGCCTGACCCAATAGCACTGCAGCGCATTTTGCGTGAGCTGTGCGATGCGGGCGCGCAATCAGCGGCGATTGAAGTGTCGTCGCACAGCCTGCAACAAAAACGCGTGGCTGGGCTGCAATTTGGCACCGCTATATTTACCAACCTGACCCAGGATCACCTCGACTACCACGGCGACCTCGTAAGTTATGGCAAGGCCAAGGCCGAACTCCTGTTTATGCCTGGCTTGCAGTACGCGATTTTTAATGGCGACGACGGCTGGGCCAAAAGCCTTGCGCAAAAAACGCCAGCGGGCGTAAAAGCCATTTGCTTCTCGCTAAAAACCGAGACAGATGTCTACCTGCGCGATATTAGACTGCACAGCGCCGGTGCCAGTGCCTATTTGTTTAGCCCCTGGGGCGAAGGCGAATTGCGTTCACCGCTGATGGGTGAATTTAATTTAAGTAATTTGCTCGCCGTCATTTGTGCCGCCTGCGTGCAGGGTTTTGCACTTGCCGACGTTCTGGCGCTGGTGCCGCAATTAGTGGCAGCACTAGGGCGCATGCAAGTCATAGCTGTGGATGCACACGCGCAACAGCTGCAGGTGATTGTGGATTACGCCCATACTCCCGATGCGCTGGAAAATACCCTTAAGGCCCTACGTGCGCATCAAACTGCGCGCATCTGGACGATTTTTGGTTGCGGTGGCGATCGCGATAAAACCAAGCGCCCGCTGATGGGGCGCATTGCTGAAAAATTCAGCGACTATTTAATTGTCACCAACGATAACCCGCGCACTGAAGACCCAGGTGCAATCGCCGCCGACATAGTGCGCGGCTTACATAACCCCAACGCCTGTTTGGTCATGGCCGATCGCGCCCAGGCCATTGATTTTGCCATTCAGCAGGCAGCAGCTGGCGACCTGGTATTGATTGCCGGTAAGGGCCACGAGGACTACCAGATTTTTGCCAGCGAAACCCTGCCCTTTAGCGACAGCCAGCAGGCGCGTCTGGCGCTGCAGCGCCGCATCGCCAAGTTAGATGCACAAACCAATACAGCCTCCGGAGGTGCGGCATGATGCGCCCCTTGCAACTCAGTGAGCTGGTGGAATTTATTAACAGCCAGCGCCTGCCCAATCAGCTCGCACCCGAATTAAAAAATGGCGACGTAGTTTTTTCGCGCGTGAGCACCGATACCCGCAACCTGGCGGAAGGCGAATTATTTATTGCCCTGCGCGGCGAGCGCTTCGATGCGCACGATTTTCTCCAACAGGCGGCGGAGAAAAACCCCTGTGCCCTGGTGGTGGAAAAATTTCAACCGCAAATTGCCCTACCGCAATTAGTGGTTAGCGATTGCCTGCTGGCGCTGGGGCAGTTGGCCGCGTTTAACCGCAGCCTTTACCACGGGCCTTTGGTTGCAATTACTGGCAGCAGCGGCAAAACCACAGTTAAAACGCTGGTGGCCTGTATTCTTCGCGAGTGCGGAGAAACCCTGGCAACCAGGGGCAATTTAAATAATCACATAGGGGTACCGCTCACCCTGTTACAGCTGGAGGCCCAGCACCAGTTTGCGGTGATCGAAATGGGTGCCAGCGGCCCCAGCGAAATTGCCTATTCCTGCGCGCTCGCCAAGCCGCAAGTGGCCATGATTAACAATGTGATGCCAGCGCATATTCAGGGCTTTGGCTCTATCGCCGGTGTCGCCAAAGCCAAGGCGGAAATTTACTCCGGTCTGGTCGCTGGCGGTATCGCGGTTGTCAATCTGGACGATAGTTTTTCCCCGGATTGGCTGGAGCAGTTGAGTGGCAAAAAAATTCTGCGCGTATCGCTCGATAAGGTCGATGCCAATTGTCGCGCAGAAAATATTCGCGAAGGTCAGGGACAATTGGATTTTGACCTGCTGATAAATCAGCAACGCATTGCAATTAGCCTGCAAGCGCAGGGTTTGCACAGCGTGCGCAACGCGCTTATGGCCGCCGCGTGCAGTTACGCGCTGGGCGCGAGCCTGGAGAAAATCCAGGCGGGGCTCGCCAAATTTGCCCCTGTGTCTGGACGCATGAGTCGTCACCGCGGTGTCAACAGCAGCCAGGTAATCGACGATAGCTACAACGCCAACCCCGGCTCAGTGCGCGCCGCTATCGATGTGCTGGCCGGTTATGAACATGGCGTGATGGTGCTCGGCGATCTGGGCGAGCTGGGCCCAGACGCGGCGCAATTGCACGCTCAGCTGGGCGAGTATGCGCGCGCAAAAAAAATTCAGCATTTTTTTACCCTGGGGGTGCTGAGCGCAAATGCCAGCAATGCCTTTGGTGAAAACGCACAACATTTTACCGAGCGCAGCCAGCTAGTGGCGGCGCTCAAATTATTGGCCACACCCGATACCACGTTTTTGATAAAAGGGTCGCGCAGCGCGCGTATGGATCTGGTAGTGAGCGAGCTTTGTGACATAGCGGGAGACACACACTAATGCTCTACTGGTTGGCAGAATACTTAAAAGAATACCTGCACAGTTTTGCAGTTTTTCAATATTTAACTGTGCGCGCTATCCTCGGTGTGCTCACCGCGCTTGGCCTGTCGTTGTGGATGGGCCCCTGGGTCATTCGCAAGCTCACTGAAATGCGTATCGGTCAGGCGGTGCGCAGCGACGGCCCACAAACCCATTTGGCAAAATCCGGTACGCCCACCATGGGCGGCGCACTGATTTTGTCGGCCATGTTTATCAGCACACTGCTCTGGTCCAACCTGCAAAACCGCTATGTCTGGACGGTGTTAGTTGTCACC
>CBINKF010000513.1:0-2920 GCA_966251115.1 uncultured Cellvibrio sp. | reverse complement strand
GGCGCATCTGCTCTTTAAGTAACAGAATTTCAGCATCCTGCTGGCTCACCACCCGGTTGAGTTGGTTGATGGTGTCCTCCTGAAACGACAGGCGGGTTTGCAGCTCAATAATCTCGTCTTCTACATTCATTCAGGTGTCCAAGGCTGCGTAGGCAGCGTCTATCAGGGTTACCGCGCGGGCGTCTATGAGCAGGCTCTGGCCCATGCGCGAGGTTACATAGCCAAAACCCAGTTGATAATCGGGGTCGGCGAAGCCAACTGAGCCTCCCGCCCCCGGGTGGCCAAATGCGCGCGGGCCACGGCCATAGCGGCAATCCGCCCGCTCCGGTTGCGACAGCATAAAACCGCAGCTAAAGCGCAGCGGCAAGCCCAGCACTTGGTCTCGCTCAAAGGTCTGCTCTTGCCAGCAGAGCTGTAAAGCCGATTTATCGAGCAGCCTGCCGGAGGTGAGCGCCAACTGGCCATAAATTTTGGCCAGCGCCGCGGCATTGCAATGGGCATTGGCGGCGGGTATCTGCGCCTGACGCCACTCGCGGCTGTTGGTGGCGGTCATCAGGCTGATGGGGTTGCCAAACGCGCGATTGGTTACACCGCGCGGCTCGGCCTTCATGATTTTACCCAGGGCGACACTGTCGGCACCACTGGAGCTGGTTTGGCTGCCCAGCGGGCGCTTTAACGGGCCAGTATCAGCAATAGTGGCAAGCTGCGCATCGGCCACCCCGAAATGGCAATTCAGCTCCAGAGGACCGGCGACCTGCGCTTGAAAATAATCGTTGAAACTGGCGTATCCGCTCACTCGTTTGACCAGTTCTCCCAGCATCCAGCCATACATAAACGCGGAATAGCCCTGCCCCTGGTCCGGCTCCCACCAAGGTGATTCTGCCGCCACTGCCGCTATCATGGCATCCCAATCGAAAATCTGCTCGGTATTGATCAGCGCGTGAAAGGCCGACAGTCCCGACCTGTGGCAGAGTATTTGACGCAGGGTGATTGCCGCCTTGCCATTTTGCGCAAACTCCGGCCAGTAGCTGGCGACAGGTGTATCCAGGTGCAATTTCCCCTGGGCGACCAGTTGCAGCACGCAGAGCGCCACCAGCCCCTTGCCCGATGAAAAAACATTTACCAGGGTGTCCTCTTGCCAAGGTGCTGCCGAAATCTCTGCAAGTTTGTTGCTGTAGCTACCGGCCCAGACATGGACGACCAACTGCCCCTGGTGAACCAGCGCCAACCCCGCCCCCTCTTCCCCCGCCTGCGCAAAGTTACTGGCAAAACTATCTACCAGGCCCTGCCACTGGGGTAACCAATCGCCCTGAATATTCATTGTCCACCTCGCCACAATCTACCTCGCCAAAATTTGCCGCGCATTCTAACAGCCTGGGCAGGTAGAATTGGCTTGAGTTTATCGGAGCCAAAAAGTATGCCCAAAGAAAAGAACAGCCGTCTGGTTTACTCCACCGAAACCGGGCGCATCAAAGAGGAAAAGCCCACCGCGAGCCTGCCCACAGGCGATGGCATAGTGCGCATCCGCCGCGAAACTGCCGGGCGCAATGGCAAGGGGGTCACCACCATCAGCGGGGTTTTGCTGGAGGAAGCCAAACTTAAAGACCTGGTCAAAGCCCTTAAAGTTGCCTGCGGTGTCGGGGGTTCACTTAAAGACGGCGTTATCGAAATCCAGGGCGACCAGCGCGAAAAAGTGAAGGCTGAACTGGAAAAGCGCGGCTTTACTGTCAAGCTCGCTGGCGGTTAAGGCAATTCCATGGAAGATTTCGACCTTCACCCCGAACTGTTGCGCGAGCTGATCAGCACGCCCATGCCCTATGGCAAATACGCGGGACACGCCATTGCCGATATTCCCGAGCACTATCTAATGTGGATGGCGCGCGAAGGTTTCCCCAAAGGCAAGCTGGGGCAGTTATTGGCGCTGATGTACGAGATTCGCTTAAACGGCCTGGAAAAGCTGCTGGCGCCTCTGCGTCACTAATTTCAATAGCGGGTCCCAATTGCGAGGGCCAGTAGTTTGGCCTGGTCCTTGCAGAACCTCCGTTATTAACCCGTTTCGACGATTTTCTGACGCGAGGCCGCTATGGATTTGGAAACTCTGATTCAGCTCACTGACACCCCTTTAAAAATTGGTTTGGGCGCGTTGATTGCCGGGCTTATGGCCTGGTTACTGCTGCGCCGCAGCATTCATCTGCAACAGAACACCCAGCGCGAAACCCGCCGCCTGGAAATTCTTGAGCAGGTTTCTGCGCAAGTGGGGACAGTCACCCACATATTCGCCAAATATTCGTCGCTGGTGAACGAATCCATTCAGTTTGGCGACCGCTGGCCCCAGGCCAGGCGTCAGGAACTGGACGATGTCAACAATGAGTTGGTCACCGAGTTCAAACGATTGGCTGAGGCCGAGTCCAAGTTGCTGATGCTGGGCGAGAAAAACCTGGAGCGCAGCCTGCGTCTCTACGGCGCCAAAATCGCCATTTATCGCAAGCAGGTTTATGTGGGCCGCAAGGACATTACTCCCGAGCAGATTACTGCGCTTAAATCCGCCATCAACCAGGTGCGCGAACAGTTTTACGATATGCTCAGCCGCAAGTACGACAGCTTATTAGCGCGCGCCTAAACCCGTAAAAAATCGCTAAACGCCCGCACCTGCGGGCGTTTTTGTTTATGCTTAACAACTGGAAAATTACGCGAGGAGATTGTTATGCTGCGCGCCCTGAAAATGCTGACTAGTGCCTATTTACTTACTTTGGGAACCCTGGCTATGGCAAACGACTATTGGATTGATGTACGCACCACCGAGGAATTCAACAGCGGCCACGTAAAGGATGCCGCCCACATCGCCTACGAGGAAATCGCCCAGCGCATCGGCGAAGTGACCCACGACAACGACGCAACTATTCACCTTTACGGCCGCACG
>CBINKF010000512.1:0-2928 GCA_966251115.1 uncultured Cellvibrio sp. | reverse complement strand
CCATAGCCAATACCAAAAATCATATCGATACTACGGGTGCCCATGGATGAGTAGTTGATAATGTTGCCACCGTAAATTGCGCCGTTGGGAATAATGACCTGCTTGTTATCGCCCGTGTGCAGGGTGGTGGAGAATATCCCGATTTTATCAACGACACCGGCAGTGCCTGCCGCTTCAATAAAATCGCCCGCTTTGAAGGGGCGGAACACCAGCAGCATAAATCCGGCGGCAAAGTTTTGCAGTGAGCCCTGCAGGGCCAAACCAACCGCCAGACCCGCAGCACCCAATACTGCAATGACCGAGTTGGTGTTTACCCCCAGCTGATCCAGCGCGGCGATAATCACAAACACCATAACCAGCGCATTCACCAGCGAACGGATAAAGTCCACCAGGATTTTGTCCAGTTTGGTGTGGCTCATGAGCTTGCTGATAATTTTGCTGATGGTTTTAGCCACCAGTTGACCGATGATAAAAATCAGCAGGGCAAAGAATATTTTTAAGCTCCAGGGAGCCACATATTGGTTAAACAGGTGAATGAGGTTTTCTTTGTCAAACATAAACAACTCCTGGTAATGACAAATAATTGAACTGGGGCAGGGCGGGCCTGAACAGAGGGAGCTTACAGCAAATTTATGACAGACCCCAGTATTGCGTTGGCTTGCTGACCTGCGTTAAGCGAGAGTGTGAAAATGAAACAGTACTATGACTCAACACTATGAAGAGGGGCGAGCGCCCCTCTGGCTGAAAAGGCCTTGGCAGTTAACTTACCGTGCCAGTGGTGCGCACGCGCTTGCTGCCTTTAACAATCTGGGCTTTGCGGGCGTCGGCGCGCGCTTTTAGCTTGGCGTCTATCACATTTTTACCCGCCACCAAAAAACCCACCACAATAAAGGCGCCGGGCGGCAGCAGGGCAAAGATCACATTGGGGTAGTTAGCACCAAACACATCCAGCTTCCAACTGCGTGCGCCCTCACCAAAAATCAGTTGCATCTCGGCGAACAAATGGCCTGTGCCTAATAACTCGCGCACAGCGCCAACCACCAGCAGCACCAGCAAAAAACCCAGGCCCATCATAAAACCATCCACCAGGGATGGCAGCAGTTTGTTTTTACTGGCGAAGGCATCGGCGCGCCCCAGTACCGAACAGTTGGTCACAATCAACGGAATAAACAGGCCGAGAATTTGGTAGAGCTCGTAGGTAAAAGCCTTCATCAACAATTCGGTACAGGTTACCGCCGAGGCGATAATCATCACAAAGGCAGGTAAGCGCACGGCATCGCTGACGTGATTGCGAATCAGCGACACTATGCCGTTGGAAATAACCAATACCAGCAGGGTGGCAATGCCCAGGCCCAGGGCGTTAACCACCGTGGAGCTAACCGCCAGCAGCGGGCAGAGGCCGAGCAGCTGCACCAGCGCCGGGTTGTTACTCCACAGGCCTTTTTGAATAATCTCGCCGTAGTTGGTGTTACTCATGGGAGCCCTCATTCGCGGCGGGCGCCGCTTCGTTGAACAAAGTTTGGCGGTGACTGGCGACCACGTCCAGCACTTTGCGAATTTGTTTGACCATGGCGCGAGGAGTGATGGTGGCGCCAGCAAACTGATCAAAGGCGCCGCCATCTTTTTTCACTTTCCACTGCTCAGGCGCGGGCAAGCTTAAGCTTTTGCCGGCGAAGTGCAGAATCCAGGGGCTTTTTTTCGCATCGATTTTATCGCCCAGGCCGGGGGTCTCTTTGTGTTTGAGCACGCGCACACCAGCAATGCTGCCATCGCGATTCACACCCACAATAATCGAAATATCCCCAGAGTAACCATCGTGGGCGGTTGCCGGAACAATAACGGCAGTGATCTCACCATTTTTACGCGCAACATTAATACTGGCAGCTTCGGTTAAACCCAAGTCCGCCATAGCGTCGTTGGGCACAGCAATAACATCGGTCAGCAAATCATTGTCGTGGGTGCTGGGGGGCAGCACCTCAAACAGCGCTTTTTGCTGAGCGGTGCGCTCAGCCGCCGCAATGCGATCCTGGGTGCCGAGGTTAGTGAGCGCCAATGTGCCGGCTGTAGTTAAGGCAAACAGGCCTAGAATTAAACTGTTTTTACTAATAGATTGTCCGAGCATTAATGGCCTCCATCACGTGGGGTGGAGTCAGTCGCACTGCGCGGCTTTTGGTGGCCGTAAGTGCGCGGTGTGGTGTAGTAATCGATAAAGGGCGCCGCAAAATTTAGCAGCAGCACCGCAAAGGCGACACTGTCCGGGTAGCCTGTGCCCCAGGTGCGAATCACATAAATCAGCACACCTATGGCAGCACCGTAAACTATGCGGCCGCGCGTGCTCACCGCCGAACTCACCGGGTCAGTCACAATAAAAAACGCACCCAACATAGTCGCGCCCGAGAGCAGGTGAAACAGCGGTGAACCGCCGGATGCCGAGCTGCCTGCGTCGTAAAAAATTCCCGCCATCAACGCCAATGCCACCAGCATGGAAACCGGCGCGTGCCAGGTGTACACCTTTTTACTGAGCAGATAGATACCGCCCAGTAAATAGGCGATATTAACCCATTCCCAACCGGCGCCAGCCCAGCGGCCATGGGTAAAGATCGGCTGCTGTTGATAGAGGTCGGCCAGGGTTTGGCTTTTGTTCTGCTTCATAATGTCGAGCACAGTGGCGGAGCTGTAGCCGTCAATCTGGGTACCCATAAAAATTTTGTCGAGCGCCGCCACCAGGCTGGGCAGTGTATGGCCATCGGCCAGCACAGGTGCGGGCGTCGGCCACTGGGTCATCTGCACCGGGAAGGAAATGAGCAGCAGCACATAGGCCACCATCGCCGGGTTAAAGGGGTTAAAGCCCATGCCGCCGTAAAGCTGCTTGGCGAGAATAATCGCGCAGAGCGCCGCCGACACCAGCAGCCACCAGGGGCAGTAGGG
>CBINKF010000511.1:0-2931 GCA_966251115.1 uncultured Cellvibrio sp. | reverse complement strand
CGCAAAATGCGCTTTCTTCAAACGTCTGTGGACGCAGTTCACCCTGTTTGTCTTCGATAAAGCCCTGGTACACCCAGCCCTGCTCCAGGGTAATACCCTCCTCCGGGTCACCAATAATAGTTTTGGCGCGATCGGGGAAGTCGTGGCGCTCTTTAATTTCCTTACCGGCAATCGTCTGGTGATCGAAATAAGTTGCCCAGAATTTTTTGCGCGAATAGCGCAGCTCTTTCATGCGCGCCGACATACTCACCTGGCCATTACTGACATCCAAATAGCGCACCGTGTGTAAAAATTCTGTGCCCTCCGGGTAGAGCTTGGCGGCTATGTGCAGCTTTTTTTGCGCCAGCATTTTTTTGGCGGCACCCACGTAAGTCATATTGTGTTGCTGCAGTGGTGCCCAGTCGTATACCACCTGCTCGGCCCTATCCAGCGTGCCGTTTTTGTTTAAATCCACACCCAGCGTTTTTTCATCCACGGGGGCGATGGGGATATTTTTTTCCTTGATCATGGCCTCGACTATGGCCAGGTTGATTTTGTAAATCGCCAGGCTCCATTGGCCCTGCTCATCGGTTTGAAACTCTCGCGGCAAACGGATCAACACATCATCAGTGCTGCCGTTAGGGGGCATAAAGGTACCCAAAAACGGATAGTAGGCAAAGGCCCGCCAGCCGCTGTAGTCGCCATTGGGTTTATGGTCAAAGCCGTCGTTATCAAAGCTGAAATAGATATCCGGCGTGTAGCCGTCCCAGCGACCGTTATTGTTTAAATCCAGCCGTGTTAGATTTTGCGCAATGCGCGCGATAAGTTTGATATTGCCCTGAGCATCGCGGTAATTATCCTGGCGCACATAATTCAAGATGCTGTCGTCGCTCATGGCTGCAATTTGCGCGCGGCGGTCGACAAACATATTGCGCCAGGGGTTGGTTTGCGCCGCACCTAAAAAGGTGAAATTAATTTGCGTATCGCTATCGTTTAATAGGTTGGGACGTTTGCCCTGGGTGTGGCAGATATAACAGGGGTTGGACTCCTGCCCATTCACCAATGAATTGGTGTAGCACTGAGGCGGAATATAGGGCGTTGCATGGGAAAAATAGGAGACGTTGTAATCGGGCAAGGGCGATGTTTCGCTGGTTGAAGCGCGCGCGTTAAGCGCCAGTGCACTCATCAACAAACAGCCGGCCACCACAAACCCAAAACGCAAAAAATTAACCCTGTCTAAAAAATTCAAAACACCTACTCCTGCATTGGCAATCAAGACACACGACTCATAAAACTGCGCTACTCATAAATGCTGCGCTACTCATAAATGCTGTGCTACGCATAAAAGCTGCGCTGCCCATAAAAGCTGCGCTAAGAAAGCGCGGACCCAACAGCAGGTCCACAAGGAAAAGGGAGCAAAGCTCCCTGGGGGTTGACCGTCCCTGGCCTTGGGGTAATCCATTCTTTCGCGTACAACTTACTCAGCAGCTTTAGCCGGGAAAGGACCTACGTAGCCGGTGTAAGCGCGGTTTTCACCAGCACCTGTGTCTTTGTCTTCATCAGACTCGCCATAGGGGTGCTGCACAACGCTCATGATGTAAGCCCAACCGTTAACATTGGGGTACCAGTAGAGTGAAGTGGTTTCTGAGCCGTAGGGCGTGGTTTGCAGACGGGTCAACTTGCTGTCAGCCAGGTCGTATTTCCAAATCACGTCGTTTTGGTGACGGTCGGTATCTTCACCAATCAACAGTGCGTCGTAGCCGCTCATGTAGGTCAGGTTATCGGGGCTGGCGATGCCGTCGATGTAACAGGTGTTGGCGGCATTGTTAAAGGCGTCGGGGTTAGCGGTGATATTGTCAGTGCCCACAGCAGCTGAGGTGGGGATACCTGCCACCAGGCCAGACATCTTGGTAGCCACATAGCTGGAACCTACATCGGTGTTCTCTGCCAGTTCCAACTGGTAAACACCACCGCACAGGTTAAAGCCATCCAGTTGGACGTGGTTTGGGCCGCCCAGGTCGTAGGAGTTGCTGGCTTTGCCGCCTTTTTTGAAGTTCTCCATACCGCGCTCTACCGAGGAGATAGACACGTACATTTTGTTGCGGGTTGGATCGTAGGTAATACCTTCTTCTTTATTCAGCTCGGTGGTAGCGCCCAGGTAGGCCGCATAGCGACGAGTTTCCAAACGGGAAGCCACTTTTTCCATGCCGTCTTTTAACTTCAAGCACTCTTGACCAAAGCCACCCACGTTAACGCTGGTGTAGCCGGTGTCACAGACGCCAGATACAGGGGCAACCTTGTCAAAAATATCAGCGAACTTAACTTGGGTAGCGCCAGACACATAGGGTTTGATTTCGGCGTCTGTCGCGTGGCCCAGGCTTACCCAGGTCAGGTTTGCAGCACCCAGGCCAGCGCCTGAAGTCTGGTTCCATTTCATGGCGTAGGTGGTACCCGCGCTCAGGTCGCCAGCGGTATCGGCCACAAACATAAACAGGCCAACGTTGGTACCGTCGTCAGTCATGTACACGGTTTTTTGGTCTGGCAGTACGGTTGCCAGCTCAAACGCCAAACGGCCCAGGGCATAGTGCTTGGTCAAGGTAGTGCTGGGCACTGCCTGGCCAGAGACATTCACTTTACCTTCGATCATCCAACCCAATTGGTAGGGGTTCCACTTGCTTTCGTCTTTATCGAAGTAGTCGAGGAAAGGCGCGGTGTAACCGTCGGCCATGGCGTCAGCACCAGTAACCAGCACAGCGGCATTGGGCTCGTACTCTTCCGAGGCCAGGTGAGTTTCCCAGGGGGTGACCGAACCTGAACAGTGTACCCAGCCGCCGTTAACGCCGGATTGGTCCACTTGCCACATGTCCTTAACACTCAGTACACCGGTCGCAGGCTCCTGGTTCAGCTCCATCAGGAACATGGCGCCGGGACGCGATTCGATTTGTGACAGCG
>CBINKF010000510.1:0-2940 GCA_966251115.1 uncultured Cellvibrio sp. | reverse complement strand
AGCAAAAATGGCCCCAGCCCAGTGGGGTGCCCCTAAAACTGCACAACTCTGCGTTACTCGTAACTTATTTGGATTAACCAAACCACGCTCCTTGCGCCTTGATTGGTGCTGTTTTAGGGGCAACATCGACAACCCAAGTAGTGTTAACAGGCCCTAGATTCGTCAATTCCTGCCAAGGGATTACCTTGTGACTCTTGGCAGAGATTTTTTTACATTCTTTTATTCAGGTTGTACTTATGGTTTCCTCGAAAGGTTATTTATTCGGCATTATCGGTGTGGCTTGCTTTAGTCTAACCCTGCCTGCCACCCGCTTTGCCGTTGAGGATATAGACCCCACAATCGTAGGCCTGGGCAGAGCCTTAGTCGCCGCTTTATTTGCGGGTATAATGCTACTACTGCACCGCGAAAAAATTCCTCCACGCAAACATTGGCTAAATATCGCCCTGGTTGCTGCTGGTGCTGTTGTCGGTTTTCCCGTGCTTACTTCAATTGCTATGACCCATACCCATGCCTCCCATGGAGCTATTGTCTTGGGTATTTTGCCAATTGCAACGGCATGTTTCGCCGTGCTTATTGGCCGCGAGCGTCCTTCTCTGGCATTTTGGTTGGCCAGCTTAATAGGAGCCGCTCTGGTAATTGGTTACACCGTCAGTGAAAGCAAGGGCAGCTTTGCCTTCTACGATATTGTGCTGTTATTCGCTGTCTTTTCCGCAGGGCTCGCCTATGCCCTGGGGGCCAGAATCGCCCGCGAAATAGGATCTTGGCAAGTCATCTGCTGGGCACTGCTTCTGTCTGCGCCATTTTTACTGCCCGTAGTTTCCTATCAAGTCGTTCACAAGGGATTCGAACCCAAGTTGCCTAGCCTACTCGGTTTTTTATATGTATCTGCCGTAAGTATGTTTTTAGGTTTTTTTGCCTGGTACAAAGGTTTGGCAATTGGAGGAACAGCCAAAGTGGGAATGTTGCAACTCTTGCAACCTTTTATGACATTGTTTTTTTCGGCCTTATTGCTAGGTGAAACTATCAACACCAACGCCATCATTGTCGCTTTTGCCGCAACCTCGGCGATTTTCTTTGCTCTCAAATCTCGCGTGAAAACAAATAGTTTTTCACTCCAGACATCAAAAGTTTAACTACCACATGAACCCCGCATTATTGTCTTTATAGGGAGCTATATATGGACGCACTAAAAGCCATAACTGAAAGAAGATCTATTAAAAGTTTTGACCCCAAGCACAAAATGACCCAGGACGAGATAGATTCACTCTTATCCCATGCACTGCTATCTCCCACGGCCTTTAATATTCAAAACTGGCGTTATGTATTGGTTTCCGACCCACAACAACGCGAACAACTTAAAGAAGCAGCCTGGGGACAAAGCCAGGTAACCGACTGTTCACTATTAATTGTACTTTGCGCCGACCTTAAAGCCTGGTCAAAATCACCCGAGCGCTATTGGAGAAATGCGGACGAAGATAGCAGAAAAATGCTGGTATCCATGATTCATGATTATTATGGTGGCAAAGAACAAGTCTGGCGCGACGAAGCCATGCGCTCCTGTGGCATTGCCGCTCAAACATTGATGATCGCAGCCAAGGCTATGGGGTATGACACCAATCCCATGGACGGCTTTGATTTTGACAAGGTAGGCCAAATAATCAATTTACCCAGTGACCACATAGTGACCATGTTTGTTGCTGTAGGAAAATCAATCGAGCCAGCGAGAGCTAGAGGCGGACAGCTTCCTCTGTCGGAAGTGATAGTAAACGATAGATTTTAGCGCTTCGATTTAGTAAATCGAATAATTCTCCCTTAAGAAATTTTTCATTAAGAAACACATAATCTAAATAGCGGACTTACTAAAAGTCCGCTTCTTCCGGCTTATCCAACTCACGACATCCTCTAATCTAATACAGCTTGGACAATCCCTATTTATTAGTGCTTGATAAACCTTAAAAGATTTAACTATAACTTGCCTTCGGAATAACCAGAGTATTGTAGGACCCTGGCGCTAAATCCATAGACAGAATCTTATTGCCCAATTTGGCTTTAACCGGCAGCTGGGTGGTCATTTCGCTTTTGATCAAAATCGCCACAGAACTATCCGGATTCACAAACGCCAATTGATTTTCATAGCCGGTAAAGCTGCTGGCAGGGACAAAGCGCGCCCCCGGCTGCACAAACGCGCTAAGGTGGCGCATCAGGTAATACTCGGGGTTTAACCAGAACTGATTCTTTTGGGTATCCACGGTTACCGGTGAGTTTTGCGACCAGCCCCAGGTGCTATGCACATCGGTGCTCAACACCATGTTCCAGTATTGATAGACACTGGCGCCATTGGATAAATATTTTTTCATCAACTCCCAGGCGTAATTGGCATAGTGCCAATCGTTGGTGCCTATGCCGCACTCCTGCTCTGTGCCCCAGATGCGCTGGAAGGTCTGATCCCCACTGAGTATCGTCAGCGCGCTTTGACGTCCTGATACGGTTTCGACATTCAAGCGCCCAATAAAAAGCCCCGCACTCGGCGGGGCTTTTTATTGGTCTGCTATCTACTACCGGTTAAGGTTTAGCGTACACGCTTAACACTTATCGCTTTACCTTGATAATCCACAGCTTCAGCAGCCGCTTTATCAAAGTCGATAGCATCGGCAGTTGTGCCAGAGATAAAGCGTACGCGAATTTTTCGCTCAGTTGCCATACCAGTGAAGCTGCCAACGCGATCGCCAATGGTCAAAGTACCCGTAGCATCGTTGTAACTTACTGGAATGCGCGACCATTCGCCTTGCTCGTACTTGGTGGAGCGACCATCGTCTTCATAGATATCAAACTCACCATTAGCACCTGTGTATACGGTGATTAACAGGGGGGCGTTCAGGCCTTCGTCGGTGTACTGAATTGCTGGGCCAGTAGGTACAATAGAACCGGCTTTAACAAACA
>CBINKF010000509.1:0-2950 GCA_966251115.1 uncultured Cellvibrio sp. | reverse complement strand
TCGTTGGTTTTTAAGTGATAAGAATGATGGGATTTATGTCATGAATAAGTTTTTTGCATTCGTTTTAGTGCTGTTTATTTCAAATATAACTTTTGCAACTGACGGAATTGTTTGTACTGGAACCGTTGATGAGATTGGTTTACATGCAACGGATACTGTAACTTTGAAGTTGTCTTCCATGAATACTCGGGTGGGGGTCTGTAGTTTAAGCCATGCTTGGGGCGCATCACGTCCTGTTGGGGCGGAGCAATGTAAGGCGGTGTATAGCATGTTGCTGTTACTTCAGGCATCGGGCAAGCCTACCACCGCGTATTTTGATAATGTGGTAACTGGCACAGCATGTAATAACTTTGCACCTTGGGAGCTTGCCAGCATTCGTTTTCTAAATATTAATAAATGAATGAAAAGTAAATTAGCTGATTCTTAAATGTGGTTTTTTTTAACATAGGAGTAATTTTTATGCGTTGGATTTCATTGCTGTTAGTGTTGTTCTCTTTTTCTGCGATGGCGGCTGCACCTGTTTGTACAGAACTGGCAGCAGGTAACTACTGTTCCTATAAGGGGAAGGTAGATAGAGTTTATATTAATGAGTCTGGTTTGATCCTGATTTATTTTGACACTGCTATTTCTGCTGAGAGCGCAGCCGCAGTTGGCTTTACCATTGGCAGTGGTGCGGCGGCAGGGTATGTGTTGCAGACAAATAGTGAATTTGGAAAATTGCTCTATTCAACTGCATTGGCTGCTAAAGCCTCGGGTGCTGAAATAGGAATGCAGATGCGTGGTACGACTAATAGTTACCTTAAGATCGACAGGATTTGGATTTATTAATTCAGTTTTTAAATGGCTTAGAATATTTGCGTTGAGCTTTTTAGGCGGCCTATACAGCTACCCATGAAAATAAATAGTTGAAAGTGCATGGCTAAGTTAAACCTTATTCTAATCACTTTTTTTCTGGTTTTATTGGAATCCTGTGCGATGGTGCCGCGCAGTGGTATCCCTGTCGAGTATTCAGATCGGCAAACCCTGGCATTTGAAGGCCGGGGGGCGGCGGCGGGAATTATGTTGGATAGTCTCTTGGGCGGCACTGGTGTCGCCATAGGAATAGCCATTGATGAGGGCATAGCTAAGGATATAGCGAATAATATCCAATCAGCCGAGCCTGATTATTCATTTAAGCAGCATTTTGAATTTGGGCTCAATCAGGCTCAAGCTAAGTATGCGGCAGCTTTTCGGGACTTGACAGGCGTTGTGATCCAGCGATTTGGTTTTCATACCTTAACGGGGGATGGGGATAAGGTTTCCGCCTGGATGAGCGTGGATTTTAAATGTAAGGTAGGTAATCGCAAGGTAGAATTTCCGGGAGCGCTCACTTCAGTGGACTCTCTTGAGTTTGATGCAGTTAAGTCTCAGCCAGATGCAACGCTTAAACTATTAGATCAAGCTATCCAGCAGTTAATTAGCTCCTGGATTGAATCCGGCGCTTGTAAACCGGGTTAATTCCGTTTTATTGATTCTTTCCCTCAAAACACCCAAACTTAGCCTTTAAAAAGCAGGCTGAGTTTGGTTTTGTATGCAAGCTATTTCCCTTATCGCCAGTATCCCCTGCGCCAACACCCTCGGCGAAGGTGTTCAATGGAATCCGCTCGATGGTTGTGTCTGGTGGACGGATATTCACCAGGCAAAGTTGTTTAGATTTCATCTTGCCAGCGAGCGATTGACCGAGTGGCAGCTGCCGGAGCGTCTCTGTTGCTTTGCTTTTGCTAAGCAGGATGAGCGCATAATTGCAGCTTTTGAATCCGGTTTTGCCTGGTTTGATCCTGAGTCGGGTGCGTTGGAGTGGATTGCAAAGCCAGAGCTCCATTTATCGGGTAACAGGTCCAATGATGGGCGCTGTGATCGCCAGGGGCGTTTTTGGATGGGGTCTATGGTAGAAGATCCCAGCGCTGGGCAAAGTGCTGCGCTTTACTCGCTCGACCCACAAATGCAGGTTACCAAGCACCTCGATGAGTTGCGTATTTCCAATGCACTCTGTTGGAGCCCGGACTCCCGTTATCTTTATCACGCTGATTCACCAAGTTTCACAATTCGCGTTTACGATTTTGCGGCGGATACCGGCCAGTTGAGCAATGGCCGTGCTTTTGCTGCTACCGAAGCCGGAGTGGAGCCAGATGGTGCCTGTGTGGATGCGCAGGGATTCGTGTGGAATGCCCAATGGGGCGGCCACAGGGTAAGGCGCTACTCACCCGCCGGCGAATTGGACCTGGAGTTGCCGGTGCCCGTTTCCCAGCCAACCTGCGTTGCTTTTGGCGGTGACAAACTCGATTTATTATTGGTAACCAGCGCGCGCGTTGGTTTAACCGACGCCCAGCTGGCTGAGCAGCCCCAGGCTGGCAATTTGTTTATTTATCAAACCCCGTATCAGGGATTAGAGGAGTCTCGCTTTGGATAAGTCCAGTACTGAACATGCGCGTCTGGAAGTGCGCCTGGTGGATTATTACAACGAACAGCAGGCGGCGGATTTGCTGCAACTGCTGGACAGCTATGCCTGCGACCCTATGGGTGGCGCTGAGCCCTTGAGCGTGTATGCGCGCGAACACTTAATTGGCGAGCTGCGTCGTCGCCCCCATGCCCTAAGTTTAATTGCTTACCTGCGTGAAAAGCCGGCGGGGCTGCTCAACGCCTTTGAGGGGTTTTCCACCTTTGCCGCGCGGCCGCTTATTAATGTGCATGATCTGGTGGTGTTAAAGGAGTATCGCGGCTTGCAGATTAGCCAGTTATTGTTCGATGTGCTGGAAAAAATTGCGCGTGAGCGCGGTTGCTGCAAATTGACATTGGAGGTTTTGCACGGCAATCACATCGCGCAAAAAGCCTATCGCAAATTTGGCTTTTCACCCTATGAGTTAGACCCGGAAATGGGCCAGGCGATGTTTTGGCAAAAGCTGATTGATTA
>CBINKF010000508.1:0-2958 GCA_966251115.1 uncultured Cellvibrio sp. | reverse complement strand
CGACCGGTTCACGTATCTCGGCCGCGGCCCAATGGAAAATTATTCCGACCGTAACACGGCAGCGTTTATGGGTTTGTATCAATTACAGGTTGATCGCCAAACAATTCCCTATATTCGCCCCCAGGAGTTCGGCAACCGCACCCAGGTGCGCCGGGCGAGTTTAACCAATACGGCAGGTGAGGGTATTAACGTGGTTGCGGATGATCTGCTTAACCTGAGCGCCTTGCGCTACACCGCCGAAGACCTGGACCCAGGCCTGAGCAAAAAGCAGCAGCACCCCAAGGATGTTAAACAGCAAAAATCAATCGTGCTCTCGCTGGATTTGGCCCAGCGTGGCTTGGGCGGTGACAACTCCTGGGGCGCCATGCCTCATGAGCCCTATTTATTAACCGCCAAGGCTTATAGCTATGGTTTTGTGATTAGGCCAATCAAGCAGGGCAATAATTGATCTCAATAAAAAAATATGAGCGAGAGAAAATGACGAAGAAATCCTTGTTAAGCGGTATCGCCGCCAGCTGAAGTCTGGCGCGAGCCCAGGAAAATCAGGTAGATCCGCTATGTCAGGACAATATGGTGGATCGCCCGGTTAATAATTTAGTCGCGCCTCTGGCGGTATTGGTAAACGAAGGTCAGGGTATATGGTCGCTATAAAGAATCCCGCCGCTACGTGGCTATCAATCTTGTTGCTGAGGATATACATTGAAAATAATCAACATCAGTTTCTGCTTTAGTTCTGCTATCTGCTTGCTTGCCTGCAGTTATTTTCCCGCATCAACCAAAACAAGCTCAAAGGCAGAGCCTATGAATGAATGCCAGGGCAAAACTTCTGTGCGTATGGTGGATTATTTTTTGCCAATGCCCTTGGGTAAGCAGCGCGCTGATGTCTGGGGGGCACAAGGCGTACTGCCCCGCGATATAGACAATGGCCTGGAGAGTGCTCAAGCCCAGCCGCAATGGAATTATTGGGATGGCAAAATTATTCAGGCGCCGGATCAAAAATATCACTTGTTCGCCAGTCGCTGGTCGGGTGAGCTGACGCATTATAACTGGAGCCAGTCTGTGGCTGTTCATGCGGTAAGTGACTCAGCCATTGGCCCCTATATAAACACCAAGCAATTATTTACGGATCGTAATGGAGCAGGGCACAACATAACCGGCGGCGTGTTACCCGATGGGCGCTATTATGTGGTAGCCAGTGATGCAGGGCGCGCAGGCGATATTTTTATTGCGGACACTATTGATGGCGACTACCAATTGCAGGGCCAAATTAGCATGGAAGCCAATGGCCAGGACCTGCAACAAGCGCGTGCCAATATCAGTATTATTGTGCGACCAGATGGCAAGTTTCTGTTGGTTTCTCGCCCGGGTATTATTATGCTCAGCGATCATATTATGGGCCCCTATGTCGCACAGGGTCCAAGTGTTTGGCCGAAGGTAGAAGGTTATGACAATAATAAAGCGGAAGATCCAATCATTTGGTACAGCGGCGGTTTGTATCACATTACGTTAAATTGGTGGGATATTCGCAAGGCGAGGCACTTGGTATCCCGCGATGGCCTAAACAATTGGGTGGATACTGGCATTGCCTATGATCCCCGTTTAGGTTTTGAGTACGTTAATGGCGAGAAAAATTTTTGGAGTTTGTTGGAGCGCCCAGGTGTACTGGTTGAAAATGGTCATGTAACCCATTTTACTTTCTCCGCATTGGATGTAGCCAAATGGGAGGATAAGGGTAAGGATAATCACGGCAGTAAAGTGCTGGTGGTTCCATTTGATGGCAAGTGTTTTGATGCGGCTCTGGCTAAGGCCATTCCCTAAATTCACAAGCAAACGGGTAAAAGGGGTCAAGCTCTTGGCTGACCCCGAAAGGGCTAATAGAACGGTGTTATGAAATCTTAAACATCGCAACCTGGTTTTGTAGTTCCAACGCCAGCTGGGCCAGTTCATCAGCTGAGGCTTTGGTCTGTAAGGATCCTGCCGCTGCGTGTTCTGCCAAATTGTTGATGCTGCTGATACTGCGACTGATTTCCTCCGAAACGGCACTCTGTTGCTCTGTAGCTGCGGCAATTTGAGTATTCAGGCCGCTGATTGTCATAATAACCGTGGTGATTGTCTTTAGCGCTTCTGCTGCCCGATTTGCCTGTTGAGCCCCTTTATGGGCTTGTTGACGGCTTAGTTCCATCTCGCTCACCGCTGCCCTTGTCCCCTGTTGTAGTTTCGAGATCATATCCGCGATTTCCTGGGTGGAGCCTTGAGTCTTTGATGCAAGTGTGCGTACCTCGTCAGCTACAACCGCGAACCCACGGCCCTGCTCACCTGCGCGGGCAGCTTCAATTGCTGCATTTAAGGCGAGTAAATTAGTCTGATCGGCAATATTTTTTATGACATCGATTACCGTGCCGATATTTTCACTGTCCTGTTCAAGCCCCTTAATGACTTCCGATGCGCTTTCAACCCTGGAAGCAAGTTCTGTAATAGATTTTGATGTGGTTTCCACAATTGTTCTGCCCGCCGTAGATTCTTGTTCGGCGTTGTCGGCAGCACTTGAGGCCTCTGCTGTATTTTTTGAAACATCCCTCACTGTCGCGGCCATTTCTTCAATCGCTGTGGCAACCTGGTCGGTTTCCTGGCTTTGACGATTAATATTGGTGGCATTTTCAGAGGCGACAGTCGAAAGCTCGTCAGCGGCTCCTGCCAATTGAGAGCTGGCATTCACTATCTTCTGTATAAGTGCGGCATAGTTTAAAGCCATTGAATTATATCGTTCGCCAATTTCTCGCATTTCGTCCTGCGTGAGCAAATTAACTGAGAAGGTTAAATCTCCTTGAGAAAGATGTTCGCTCGCAACACTTATGTCACTGATGCTCTGGCGCACCGACAGGTAAAACGAAGCAAACAGATATGCAGTTAATACCAGAACAGTAATTACTGTACAAAATTTCAAAATTAATTCATGCT
>CBINKF010000507.1:0-2962 GCA_966251115.1 uncultured Cellvibrio sp. | reverse complement strand
AGCCTGTTTTTAACGCCGCGATTGCAACGCAGGTAATTTTTCAGAGGTTCCTTAGGTTTGTGGCGGCTGGGTTGCGGCGAAGGGCGCGTAGGTTAGGGCACCGGCATAAAAGGCTTCCAAATTGGCAAAGGGCGAAAAATCCACACGCTGGCGGAATTTGGCCCAGCCCATAAAGCAGGCGAGGCGCAGCTGCGCATCGTTATAGGGGGCGCTGGTTGGCAGGGACAATTGGTTAAGCTCTGCCAGGGTGGATTGAATGCGCGCTGCCTGGCGCTGTAAATAGGGGATCTCACTGACCTTGACGCCATCGCGCTCGAGAAAAAATAAATTCACGCAGGCATCCAGGGCGGTATTTACCAGGCAGAGTTGATCCAGCTCCTGAGTGTTCGCACAAAAATTGCTGCCGGCTTGCTCGCGCAGATATTTAAGAATAGATGCTGAGTCGGTAAAAAAATTATCGCCATCTTGTAAAAAGGGAACCCGCTTGGTGGGCGATTGAGTGGCGCTGGCCGCTTGATCTGTCTCCACAAACTCAAACGCATGCTGGGTTTCCAACAGCGCAATGCGACAGTGACGCACAAAGGGAGAGGTGTAGCTGCCAAAGAGTTTCATAGGTTCCTCGCAAACGTTGTTGCATAAACAGGTTCGGTAAAACAACAGCGCGGCGGGGCGCGCTGTTGTATGGTTCAACCCAGCGGTTTGGGCTTAGTGATATTTAAACGCCTGGCGCGCGAGCAACTTCCACTCGCCTTTCTGCTTTTGCCACACCAGCAGCACACCCAGGTGAACTTCGCCCGGGCCCTTGCCTGCATCGTTGGTTTTAGCGTCCAGATCGTGGCGAACCAGGGCGACATCGCCAGAGACGCTAATGCTTTGGTTGTTCAGCGCGATTTCCACAAAATCCGAGCGACCGCTGACAATTTTGTCCACAAATTCTGCCTGGGTTTCAACGTGGCCACCAGAGTGGCCATAGCTCAGTTGGGGTGACGAGAGTGAGGTCAGGGCTTTGGCATCGGCGTTGATCATGGCAAGGCGCAGCGCCTCTACTTTTTGGGCAACTTGCTCCAGCGCAGAATTCGCCGCAAAGGTCCAGGGGGTCAGGCACAGGCAAAAGAGCGCAATAATTAACTTCTTCATAGTGTAATCTCTATAGGTTGTTGATTTTAATAATTATTTATTTAGAAATTATTGCCGACTCCGGCATTGTAGCCGCTTTGCTGTGGTTTGTGGGTTTATTGGCTGTATCGATTATGTAAAAGCCGCCTGTCAAAAAAACTGCATATTCCAACACGGTTTTTGACATTCATTTCGTCACTGTCAACACTGTTTACAGCGCCAATTGTCAATCGAGCGCTACCCTTGGGTTTGTCTGGAGCCGAAGGGCTCTGCAAACTGCAATTAACAACAGGAAGGTATAACCAAAGGAGACGAACATGAATGACTTCCACAAAAATGGCTTTGCGAAAGCCTCGGCAACGAGTACAGGTGTCAAGCTGACACTGGCGGAGCGGCTGAAAAATGTCGTCGATGAAAAGCGCGGTCAGCAAAAAGCCATACCCATAGATTTGGGGCGCTATCTCAACAACCTTCAACTCTTGGCACTGCATAGTTTGGAAAGCTTTGGCTGGAGCCTCTGGTTTATTCGCCGACCGCTGTTTATGCAACCTATTGTGGTGGTGACCAGTCCCGACTCCAACAAATATGCCGTGCTGGAGGAGGATGGCTCGGTAAATATGAAGCCGGCACTGACGGTTCGCCACTAAACCCGGCGTAGCTTTTGTGGCGAGAACCAGCGTAGCTTTTGTGGCGGGAACCAGCGCAGCTTTTATGGCGGTAATTAGTTCCGCTGGGTGTCGCGCATTCAGCAATAATTCATTGCCCAGCCTCTAGCATCTCCAGTAACACCAATATTTTTTGGGCTGGAGCTAAAAATGAAAACTATGTTGCGCCTTGGGTTAATGATTTATCTGCTGTGCCTGCTTGGATGCCGCACTGAGGTTGCCGCCGACGATGGTCGCGACTACACGCCCAGCCTGCGTCACTTTGACCTGCTCGATAGTTATGACCAGGACACCGCCAAACCGCCCTATACACCCTTGGCGATGAATCCCTACAAATACGAAGGCGTGTTTGATGTGTCCTGGCAGGTAAACAGTCTGGAGGATTACAGTGTTCACCTGTGGGTAAATGATCGCCCCGATTTGCGCAATGCCCTGCTGGTGCAGTCCGATATTTGCGGCCAGGGGCTGTGGTGCGATCAGAGCGGCAGCTATCCCTGTCAGTACACCAGCGACTTATATCTCTCCTGCGATGCCAACACCGAACCTCTGGATATAGCGCCGCTGTTTGCACAAGTCCCCCAGCAGCTCTATTTATTTCTGGAAGTCTGCGATAGAAATTCCAGCTACTGCGAGTACGATTACTACCCGGTTATATTCGAATAAAAACCAGTGCGCAGCGGTAACTGCTACAGCATCTAGCCACTTGCAGCAAATTCCTTCATGCTTTCGGGCTGAACAAATTAGGAGATGCTGTGGATATCTGGTTTTATGTGCTGGCGGCACCAGTGGTTATTTTATTGGGCATGTCCAAAGGTGGTTTTGGCGGCGGTTTGGGGATGCTGGCGGTTCCGGTGCTGTCGCTGGTTATAGATCCGCGTTTGGCGGCAGCGATTTTATTGCCCATTCTCTGCACTATGGATGCCTTCAGCCTGTGGAGTTTTCGCCGCTATTGGCGCGAAGTCTGGCAGGCGGAGAATCTGCGCTGGCTGTTGCCCGGCGCACTTGCCGGCATTGTGGTTGGTGCGCTGACCTTTCAAATTACCAACGCCGATTGGATTCGGCTTTTGGTTGGCCTGCTGTCGCTGTATTTCGTTGCCCATTATCTGTGGACACGCCAATTTCTTTCGGCCATGGCCCGGCACGGCCCCAATGCGCGCGCCGCCAGTTTTTGGGGCAGTGTC
>CBINKF010000506.1:0-2965 GCA_966251115.1 uncultured Cellvibrio sp. | reverse complement strand
CGCAGGGGCATATTCATGTGTACATTCGGTCCAGTGAACGCTGTCTGGTGATGGTCAATGAGGGTACAGCAATCCCCGATTTTGCGCTGCCGCGGTTAACCGAGCGTTTTTATTCGCTGCCGCGTCCGGCCACCGGTAAAAAAAGTACCGGCCTGGGGCTGGCCTTTGTGCAGGAAGTGATGCACTTGCATCAAGGTCGGTTGGAAATCCAAAATACCGAACAGGGGGTATCCGTTAGTCTGCAGTTTTCCTCTTAACAGCTTGTTGAAATTCTATCTGCGTTGCCACTGCTGCGTTAAAAACAGTCTCAAGATGCTCATTTATGTGCTATAAACTCCGCTCTTTCGACTGTTTTTGCCTTGCATTGGCTACCTCGAAAACGAATTTCAACAAGCTGTTAAGCGGCATTTCCCCCGCGAGTTTGGGTGTTGATACTCGCCCCATCAAATCTCCATCTTCCCCTCACACTAACCACATAAATCAGGCGCAAGCTTTTCTCCAGGTTAATTAAAAGGAGAAGGCTATGTCCCGCAGTTTGTTGTATAAGTTTTTGGCCATAGGTGGCTTGATTTTACTGTTGTTGATTCCCCTGGGGATGATCAGCAGCTCCATTGCTGAACGGCGCGAGTTTAGTGAGTCGGTAGTGAACGATATAGCGCGCAGCTCCAGCTACAGCCAAACCCTGTTTGGCCCGGTACTGGTGGTGCCCTATGAAAAGCGCATTGTGACCTGGCAATTAAATGAAGCCAAAGAGCGGGTGCCAGTGGAATCAAAACGCAGGGGCCAATTGTATTTTCTGCCGGATAAATTGCAGCTCACCAGCGAATTGGCCACCGAGCGGCGCTACAGGGGGATTTACGCGGCGCATCTCTATCACTCGGATAATCTGTTGCAAGCCAGTTTTAGTTTGCCCGCGCACTATGGTGTAGTTACTGAGTTAAGCGACTATCAGTTTTATACGCCCTACATGGCTTTAGGCATTAGCGATATTCGCGGAATTGAAAATTCCCTCAGCCTCAGTTTGAACGACAAGACCTTTAGTCTTGAGCCCGGCAGCCAACTTAAGGAGCTGGGTGAGGGTGTTCATGCCCAGTTGCAGTCGTTGGATGCTGAACAAGCGCAAGCATTGCAAATGTGTTTGCCCCTTAAGTTGCAAGGCACGAGTCAATTTCAGGTAGTGCCGGTGGGGCGCGATACGCAAGTGTCAATTCACTCCAGCTGGCCGCACCCCAGTTTTATGGGTGATTTCCTGCCGTTATCTCCCAGCGTAAGTGACCCGGGTTTTAACGCCCAGTGGCAGACCAGTTATTTTTCCACCAATTTTGCAGAGCACTTTAAACGCTGCATGGATAGCGATGACTGCGCGGATATGCGCCAGCTAAGTTTTGGCGTGAATTTGATTGACCCGGTTAACCAGTATGTAAAAACCCACCGTGCGATTAAATATGCATTGCTGTTTATCGGGTTAACTTTTGCCGGTTTCTTTTTGATGGAAGTGCTGAAAAGTTTACAGGTACATCCGCTGCAATATGCGCTGGTGGGGTTGGCACTGGCGCTGTTTTATCTGCTGTTATTATCGCTCGCGGAACATATAGCCTTTGGTTTTGCCTATATTGCCGCGGCCAGCGCCTGTGTGCTGTTAATTGGTTTTTATCTCGCTGCAGTGTTGCGCAGCCTCAACCGCTCGCTGATGTTCAGCACCTGTTTGGCGACTCTCTACGCCATGCTTTACGGCCTGCTTGCTGCCGAAGATTACGCCCTGCTCATGGGCTCGCTGTTGCTGTTTGCGGTGCTGGGGGCATTTATGCTGTTAACGCGCCGGGTGGATTGGTACGGTCTGGGTAAGGGCGAAAAGACAATGGAACCGGGCGAGAGGATTTAATCATGCTGCAGTTGATGTCCGCAGTAATTTTGCTGAGTCCAATTTTTTTAATGGCGGCTATCTGCCGTTGGTTGTGGCTTACGAACTGGGCAGGGCGCTTGTTTTTGTCATCGAGCCTGCTGTTGTTAAGCCTGGAGTTTCGCGCTGAGTTATTCCCCAAGGAACCGTTAAAAATACGCTATGAACGCAGCTTGTTGTAAAAAAATGGCCCGCATTGCGGGCCATTTTTTCGACGCTGGGTTTACTAAATTTAGCGACTGCTATTTTACAATTGCATCAATTTTTGCCAACTCTTCAGCACTGAAGTCCAGCTTGCTGAGTGCCGCAAAAGAGTCGTCAATTTGCGCCGGGCGGCTGGCGCCTATCAAGCAGGTGGTAACGGCGGGGTTGTTAAGCGTCCAGGCGATAGCCATTTGCGCCAGGCTCTGGCCGCGGCTCTCGGCAATCTCGTTGAGCGCATTGACCTTGGCGATTTTTTCCGGGGTGATGTCCTTGTTGTTCAAGTAAATCAACTCGGGACGGGACGCGCGCGAACCCTCGGGAATTCCCTGCAGGTATTTGTTGGTTAGCACGCCCTGGGCCAGGGGTGAAAACACAATGGAACCAACGCCTTCGTCGAGCAGCACCTTGGTCAAACCATTTTCAATCCAGCGATCAAACAGATTGTAGCGCGGTTGATGGATCAACAGCGGCGTACCCAGCTCGCGCAGTATACGCACCGCCTCCTGGGTTTGCGCCGGCTGGTAGTTGGAAATTCCCACGTAGAGCGCGCGGCCGGAGCGCACAATATAGTCCAGCGCCATCATGCTCTCTTCAATAGGCGTTTCCGGGTCCATGCAGTGGTGATAAAAAATATCAAAATAATCCAGGCCGGTGCGCTTTAAGCTTTGATCGCAACTGGACACTAGATATTTGCGCGAACCTCCCACACCGTAAGGGCCTGGCCACATGTCGTAACCGGCCTTGCTGGAAATAATTAATTCGTCGCGATAACGGACAAAATCCTGTTTAAAAATGGCTCCAAAGGTGGATTCGGCTGAGCCGTAGTTGGGGCCGTAGTTGTTGGCCAGGTCGAAGTGGGTG
>CBINKF010000505.1:0-2966 GCA_966251115.1 uncultured Cellvibrio sp. | reverse complement strand
CGGCCAGCAGCGCCGCCCGCCCAGCCAGCGGCTGCAACTGGCGAGCGCGGCGCACATCATCTCCTGTAAAAATGTGTGCGCATCGCCAGCGCCCAGGGGATCGAGCCAGTGCAGCCAGAGCTGGTCGCCGCGCCACTCCATAAACGGGCTGAGCAGGGGCGATAATTGTTGCCGCCCAATCACCAGCAGCTCCACAAACTCCTGCAGATTGCGCGCGTACACCAGCGCGTTGCTCAATTCGCCCTGATGGCCCGGCAGTAACCCGTGGCCAAGTAAAAAACCTAGCTCCGCGCGGTTGCCGGCGGTCAGCTGGCGCTGACAGTTATCGATCAATTGGTAGCACTGCGCGGGGCTGAGCAGGCGCTGGCCGCGAGTGAAATCTTCCGCAAACAAACCTGTGCCGCGCAGCAATTTGTGGCTCTCACCGGCGCGCGCCAAGGCCAGTTCAAACAGGCGTGCCGGCCATTGGTGAATCGGCAGCAGCTGACTGTCGCGCTCAAAATAATGGGGCCTGTGGGTGGCGTCATCCACCCACTGTAGCCTGGGGCCCGATGGGTGATTGCTCATAATTGAACTGCGCTAAGGCCCGGGTGCGCAGCGCAATCTGGTTGTGCTTTGCTCTGCACCAACTCGCAATTGGCGCGCTCCAGCAGTTGCTCCGCGCTTTCGTTGCGGGCGCTGAGCGCGAGGTAATTGAGCTGCATAAAAACACTGGTGTGGGCGTGGCGCGGTTTAAAGGCAAAATGCTGAGCGGCCGCTGCCAGCTGGCGCGCCTGATCGAGCGAGGTGTAAGGCAGTATCAGCGCAAAGCGATCGCCCGCGTAACGGCAGAGCAAATCCTGCTCGCGCAGGTTGAGCAGCAGTAATTCGCTCAGTGCCAGTAAATAGCGATCGCCCTCGGCGCTGCCCCAGTGGCGATTAAAACCGGCGAAATCCTCCACATCGACAATTACCAGCGCTAACGCGGCCGCTTGCGCCCGATGCGTTTGCAGCTCGCGGGCCAATTGCGCGCGCAAATAATCGGCGCGATTGAGCAGCGTGGTCTGGTCGAGGCTTTGATGCTCGCGAAATAAGCGCTCGCGCTTTTGGCGCTGGCGATTGAGTGCCAACTGCTCCAGGTGCCAGAGGTAGATACCGTAAGTCAGCAGGCCCAGGCCGGGCAGCATAAAGCCCGATTCTATCCAGTGATCCCAACCCAGGTCTTTGCGAAAGGCGATAAATTCGTCGAGCCAGTCCTGAAACTGCGACAAAAAAATCAAACTCAGGCCCAGGCTCAACCACTGGGTCACGCGTCCGCGCGGGCGGCTGTTTAATATCAGCAGCAGCCACACCAGCGCCAGCAGTGCGGCCCCGCCTTCACTGGTGACATCCAGCCAGTTTATTTGCGCAACACTTTTGGTGGCGCCCAAGCCCAGGCTAAAAATCAGGGTGAGCAGGGCCATAACGCTCAGGCCCAGGAGTTTCCATTTGTGCAGCCTTAACATGGTTGGAGTTTCACCTTGATAGTATATGGGTTTAAAAAATTGCGAGCCGCCAGCTAAAGGCTTTTGTGTTGCGGTTTTATGACAAGGGCTTGCACGCAAAAAAATCGCCCAGGGGCAAATTGGCTCAGGTAATTTTTACCTGGCCCGGGTGCTGGTCGGGGTCAAATTGCGCTTTGCGGCTTTTTACCCGGGAGCTGAGCCTGTTTTTGCAGGTGCTGACAAAAAACGCAAGAGTCATATCAGCTCAATTTTGGTTTAAAAACTTTAAAAAAACGGCGCGAACCACCGCTGCCAAATTGACTGTCACCGAACTGTCATTTGAAAAAAATAGCCTGCCGCCCATCAGCTGAAACCACTTCAGCAAAAACTCCAAATCAAAAAAATTGAGGGCGACCATGCGCACTAGAACGAACACTTCTGACGGGCAAATCGGCAGGCAAACTGGCTGGCAAAAAAATCTTCTGCTATTGGCCTTAAGCGCTGCCTGTGCCGGCGCTTTTGCCGAGGGCAAAATTGAGGGGTCAATTACCGGACGGGCGGGTACCGGGGGCGCGGCTGGCGGCGACCAGGGAATTGCCGTCCAGGGGGTAAAAGTTCGCCTTAAGGAACTCAGCCGCGAAACCCTGAGCCAGCGCGATGGCAGCTTTGTGTTTCTGGATGTAAAAGCGGGCCGCTACACCCTGGTGACATCCTACCTGGGCGCCGATGTGATTGAGCGCAGCCTGCAGGTGGAGGATGGCAAAACACAAAAACTGCAGTTGCAATTAACCGGCGCCGACACAACGACTGAGCATCTGTTGGTTATCGGCCAGGCGGCGGGCATGAACAAAGCGCTTAACAGCCAGCGCAGCGCCGACAACTTCATCACTAAAGTTTCCGCCGATGCTATTGGCCAGTTTCCCGATACCAACGTCTCGGAGGCGCTGCAGCGTTTGCCCGGTCTGTCGGTGGAGCGCGATCAGGGCGAGGGCCGCTATGTGCGCGTGCGCGGCATGGGCCCGGATTTTAATGCGGTAACCATTAACGGCGTGGGTGTGCCGGCGCCAGATGCCGACCGCCGCGCCGTAGCCTTGGACGTAATTCCCTCCGATTTATTGGAGAGCCTGGTGGTGACCAAAAGCCTGACCCCGGATATGGATGCCAACTCTTTAGGCGGCAGTATCGATGTGCAGAGTTTGTCGGCGTTTGATCGCGACGGCTTTTTTTATCAACTGAGCGCCGAGGCGAGCAGCGACGAAAACACCGGCGAAACCAGCCCCAAGTTATCTTTAACCGGCAGCAACCGCTTTAGCCTGGGCGATGGCACAGACAATGTTGGTGTGGCCGCTGGCCTGAGTTACTTTAAACGCAAATTTGGCTCGGATAATGTCGAGACGGGCGGCGATTGGAATTTTGACAGCGATGCGCCGCTGCTGGAAAAGTTAGAAGAGCGCGATTACCGCATAGCGCGCAAACGCTCCGGGCTGGTACTCAACCTGGATT
>CBINKF010000504.1:0-2971 GCA_966251115.1 uncultured Cellvibrio sp. | reverse complement strand
CGCTTATCCGCAGCCTGGGTATTGGCCTGCTGTTAGCTACCGTTTGGTCTCTGCCCTGGTTCGCCAAAGCCCCGCTCAACAAAAGCCCTGTTTATAAAGACCCAAGCCAGCCTATCGATAAACGCGTGAATGACTTGCTGGCGCGTATGACCCTGGAGGAAAAAGCGGCCCAGTTGCAAACTGTGTGGAATAAACGCCAGCAGCTGGAAACTGACCAGGGCGAATTTAACCCGGCACAGGCCCAGGCAATTTTAGGTTTGGGGATTGGCCAAATCGCCCGCCCGGCGGAAAACAAAGCCACTAAAACTACCAACAAAACGCCAGAGCAAACCCTCGCCTTTACCAATGCCATTCAACAATGGGTGCGCGACAACACGCGCCTGGGTATTCCGGTTATTTTTCACGAGGAGTCACTGCACGGCTTTGCCGCGCGCAACGCCACCAGTTTTCCGCAAGCCATTGGCCTGGCCAGCAGCTGGAACCCGGAGTTAATTCAGCAAATTTATTCGGCCAGTGCACAGGAGATGCGCGCGACCGGCTCACAACAGGCGCTCACGCCCATTCTCGATGTGGCGCGCGATCCGCGCTGGGGCCGCATTGAAGAGACTATGGGTGAAGACCCTTACCTAATCAGCGCCATGGGCGTTGCCAGCGTCAAAGGTTTTCAGGGCGATGGCCCCGGTATAGCGCCCGGCCATGTAATTGCAACGCTAAAGCATTTGGCGGGCCACGGCGAGCCCACCGGTGGTTTGAATATCGCACCCACACCCACCGGCGAGCGCGGATTGCGCGAGATTTTTTTGCCGCCCTTTGAAGCGGCGGTAAAGCTCGGCCATGCGCGCAGTGTGATGGCTTCCTACAATGAAATCGACGGTATTCCCTCCCATTCCAACGTCGAACTTCTGCAACATATTTTGCGCGATGACTGGGGTTTTGATGGGGTGATTGTCAGTGACTACTTTGCCATTTCCGAATTAATGGGGCGCCACCATCTCACCGACAACCTGGCTGATGCGGCCAAACTGGCCATCACGGCAGGTGTGGATGTGGAAACCCCGGACATTGATGCCTATGGCCATTTGGTGGAGTTGGTAAAAAGCAAAAAGCTTAGCGAAAAAGTTTTGGATCGCGCGGTAGCGCGCGTACTGCACGAAAAATTTGCCCTGGGCTTATTTGAAAATCCCTTTGTTGATCCTGCCGGCTTGGCAGTTATTGATAGCAGTGCGCATCGCGCCTTGGCAGAGCGCGCCGCCGAACAGGCAATGGTGTTACTGAAAAACGACAACCAATTGTTGCCACTGGATAAAACCAAGCTCAAGTCCATTGCACTTATTGGCCCGCATGCTAACGAGACACTGCTGGGTGGCTATTCCGATGTTCCCAAACAAACCATCAGCATACTGCAGGGCTTGCAAAACTATTTAGGCGGTAAGGTAAAAATAAATTTTGCACGCGGCACTATTCTAACTATGGAGCCCTGGGCAAAAGGTGCAGACTCGATTGCCGCTAACAGCTTCTCCAAAGAGCGCTGGCACACAGACGAAGTGGTATTGGCAAAGCCGGAAGATACCAAAGGTATGATTGCGCAGGCTGTTGCTGCCGCGAAAAAGTCAGACGTCGCCATAGTGGTAGTGGGTGATAACGAAGCTACCTCGCGCGAGGGCTGGGCCGAGAGCCACCTGGGCGATCGCGACAGTTTGCAATTGCTCGGTGAACAGCAAGCCCTGGTTGATGCGGTGCTGGCCACTGGCAAACCCACTGTTGTGCTGCTCATTGGCGGTCGCCCGCTGGCAATTACCAAAATTGCGCAAACGGCGCCGGCCATTATCGAAGGCTGGTACCTGGGGCAGGAGACGGGGACCGCAGTGGCTCGTGTGCTCTTTGGTGAAGTTAACCCGAGCGGCAAATTGCCCGTGAGTTTTGCGCGCAGTGTCGGCCAATTACCGGTTTACTACAATCACAAGCCCACCGCCAAACGCGGCTATGCCTTTAGCGATACCAGCCCACTCTATCCTTTTGGTTACGGTCTGAGTTACACCCAATTCGCTTACAAGGATTTGCAGCTGAGTAAATCCAAAATTAACGCTAACGATACATTTGATCTGAGCGTAACGGTTACCAATACCGGCAAGCGCGCCGGTGATGAAGTAGTTCAACTTTATATGAACGACCCGGTGGCCAGCGTCACCCAACCAGTTAAAGCCTTAAAAGGCTTTAAACGCGTTAGCCTGGCAGCCGGTGAATCCAAACGATTAACTTTTACTTTATCTGCTAATCAGTTTGGTTTTTACGACCGCGCCATGAATTTTGTACTGGAACCTGGGCAAATTAATTTAATGTTGGGTTCATCTTCTGCCGATATACGTCTACAAACCTCAGTAGAGGTTGCGGGCAAGGTGACGGATATAGCTAAGCAGAAAGTTTATTTAACACAGACGCGGGTTGAGTGATTGGCGGGGAAGTATTGTGTGAGTTGCGGTTAGGCCGCCAGGCAGCCTAACCGCAATGCTAATAAAATTTGTTAAAAATACCGCAGAATCTATATCTTCGTTGCATATCATTAATGGAAATGATACTCAAAAACTTTATCACCTATTAAGCTCCGGTTGGGGAGTCTGTGTAAAGCTGGAATTGAGGGGCGGAATCTTTTAATCTTCCAGATCTCAAATAACCAACACAAATCAATTGGACGATTAATTATGGGTGGAAAAGTAAGCGGCAGTTTAGTGGTTAGGGTATTGGGTGGCTGGACTGCCAGCCTTGGGGTGTTGTTGGGAGTTAGCCTCTTAACTGGTTGCGGCGGAGGCTCGGGTGGGAGTAGTAGCCCTTTGTCACACTACAGCTCCTCAGCCGGTTGGAAGCAGGGCACTTTCAATGAGGCCAGTCAGTACGCCAATAAGTGCGCCATTCCCCGTGTAGGCAAAAGCCCGGTTACCGGGGACCCTTACCCGGATACCCAGGGCACTACTAA
>CBINKF010000503.1:0-2973 GCA_966251115.1 uncultured Cellvibrio sp. | reverse complement strand
GAGCCTTTTAACAGGCGTGTAAAATTTTCCTTGTACTGGGCGATATTGGAAAACCAACCCAGGCGACCAACATACATGCCCAGGAGGAAATAGCCAAAGGTAATCAACATGCGCCCGGAGTTGATTTGGTAAACCCATTTATCCACAAATGCAAACCAATTGTGCTTTACCATTTCGGTAAAGGTTCCATGCTCCAAGATGGCAGAGTAGGCCAGGCCTTCCGCCAGATTGTCGGTGGTAATTAAGGGTAATTGATTGCGTAAAATAATGGAGATGCATTCAGCGACTTTGGTGGGTAGGTTGAGAATGAGCACCATGCCAAGCAATAGAACCACTTTATTACTTAAGTGGCGCGCGAAAATAAGCAATAAACCCAAGGGTACATAAATGGTGAGTATGTCGGCGCGCCACAGCAAATGATGCACAAAACCTATAGCGCCGAGAATGAGCAGACGCCAACCAAATTTTAACCAAATGGTTTCGCCGCGCTCTGCCAGTTTTTGAATTTGGATATAAAAACTTAAGCCAAATAAAAAGGAAAAAAGCGAAAAGAATTTGCTCATCACCAAGCCCATCAAAATAACCATGGCAATGCCAGATCCTGGATCTTGATAAAGGCGATAGGTTTCTTCTTTTAGTGGGCCGCCGGCGTACCAAAAAATCATATGGGCATAGAATATTCCCAAAAGCGCGAAGCCGCGGAGTACATCAACGGTGATGATTCGCTCGCCTTTGGAGTCTTGGTCTAACGGAAGATTGGCATTCATAGCGTGTCCTTAAATGGTTTAGTGTTCCCTGGCGATTTATTGTTGTGGCCCAGAGCTTAATTTAAGGTGTTAGACGGGTAAAGTAATTATTTGGATTCGATACTTGGACAGCATCGAGCCTGGAGCATCAGGCTTGCGGGCTCAGCCAGAGCTCGGTGGGGAGTTGTATATCCACGGGTTTGTGGCGCAGTGGGCAGGTAAAGCTCAGCCGAAAAGCTTGCAGTTGCAAGGGCACCTTGGCGCTTTTGCCATAGAGCCGGTCGCCGACAATCGGGTGGCCCAGGCTTGCCAGGTGGCGACGAATCTGATGTTTGCGGCCAGTTTCAATTTTAATCCGGAGCAGGGTGCTATCGGTATCCGGTTCCACTTGCGCGTGTTCGATTTGGGTAACAGCGGTTTTGCCTTCTATCGCCTGGTTGATGGTTAAGCCTTTAGCGCTGATTGGCAAAAGCCCGCTTACGCGCGCCTGATAGTATTTATGCATATCGCGCGATTGAAACAGTTGCGAGAGCAGCGCGGCGGCTTTGGCGGTGTGCGCAATGAGTATGATGCCCGCTGCATCGGCATCCAATCGGTGAATTAAAAAGGTATCGCGCTTGAGGTTAACCTCTACCCAGCGCAACACGCTGCAGTGGTCACCCCACTGGGTTCCCTGGGAGAGCAGCCCGTGGGGCTTAAACCACAGGGAGTAATCCTTGTGGTCAGCCAACAATTGCGCAGGCTGGGGCTCGCGCGCCAGCAATTGTTCGTCGTAGTGCATTTGCAGGCGAGTGCCCGCGTTAACCGCCTTGGTCGCGCGGCGCAGGCGCAGCTGTTTGCCTTTAATAGTCCACCAAACGGCACCTTTATTCATCGCATCTTTAATTTTGGCTTTGGAGAGCCCGGATTTTTCGGCCAACCAGTCCACGGCTGTTTTGTCGCTGCTGTTGGGGACAAAATCCAGGCTGATTTTTGTTGAGGGCGTTTGCGACTCAAGTTTTTGGGGTTGCGAGTCGGGCTTTTGGTAAGATGCGTGCATTAATGTGTCTTGGGGTATATCCGTGGCTGAAAAAGCAACCATCTACAAAGCCAATATTCAATTGGCCGATCTGGATCGCAATTACTTTGGCGATTTTAATTTAACCGTTGCGCTGCACCCCTCGGAGACTATCGAGCGAATGCTGGTGCGTATTCTAGCCTTTTGTTACCGCGCTGCGGAAAATTTAACATTTACCCGCGGCCTGTCGACCCAGGAGGAGCCGGATCTCTGGCTCAAGCACGATGATGGCCGCATCCTGGAATGGATTGAAGTGGGCCAGCCGACCCCGGAGCGACTAAAAAAAGCCTCGGGTCAGGCGCAGCAAGTGCTGCTTTTCGCCTATGGGCGCGGTATGGATATTTGGTGGAGGGCCAATGCTGAGGCGATTAATAAATTACCCAAGGTGGAAGCTTTTTATTTAGAGGCAAGCGAACTCCAGGATGCCAGCGCCTGTGTGACTAAAACCATGGATCTGGCAGTGAGTATCACCGAGGGCGTTACCTACTTATCGTCCATGGTGGACGGCAAAGACCTGAACTTTACCCTGCATTTGAAACCTTTGGCACTTTAACCCCGAGACTAAACCCTCTGTTACTCGGGAGCTAACCGGGCGATGCCCGGTTTTTTTACGCTTAAGCCAGGGCTGCGGGTATACTGCCGGTTTTTCCCCGATCAGTTTGTGTTGCTATGCAAAAAGCCATTCGCCGTCGCTCTAATAACGCCCAACCAGTATTTTCCGCGCAAATCCACCCCCTGTTGCAGCGCTTGTATGCCGCCCGTGGTGTGCAGTCTGATACAGAGCTTCAATACCAGTTGAATCATTTGCTAAAGCCCAATTTCAAAGGCTTGGAGGATGCTGTTGCGATTTTGGTGGATGTAGTTGTGGCTCAGGCGCGGGTGCTGATTGTGGGCGATTTTGACGCGGATGGCGCTACCAGCAGCGCGCTGGCCGTGGGTGCCTTAAAAGCCATGGGTTTACAACAGGTGGATTTTTTAGTCCCCAACCGTTTTGAGTACGGCTATGGGCTGACCCCGGAGATTGTGGCGGTGGCGCCGGAAGTGATCGGGCTGTCGGTGCTCAATGCGGTGGCCTGCACCTTCGTGCCGGTGCTCGCGATGATGATGGCGGTGGAGCGCATCGGCGCCACCGTGGCGGCGCAGACCGGGATGATCGGCCCGGTGTCCACC
>CBINKF010000502.1:0-2984 GCA_966251115.1 uncultured Cellvibrio sp. | reverse complement strand
TTGGCCGGCACCTCGCTGATTTTCCCACCGCGGGCGAGAAATTCGGCAATTTGCGCTTCCAGCTCATCACGCACTTTTTGGCGTGAGGCTATGGAAAAGTCCTCTAAGGCCTCAGATTCAGACGCTTTGGCGCTGCTGCCGCCAGAGAAGCCAGCTTCATCGCCCTCTGCAGCATCGTCGTCCTCGTCCGCCTCAACGTCGCCCTCCGCGCCGGTATCTTCCAACTCCTCGTCGTTGATGGGATCTTCATCAGTCATAGTGTCACCTGAAAAACAAAATACATTATTGCGTGGAATTCTAGGGCCGTCCCCGCTGAGCCAGTTTTGTTCATCCAATGAACACCGCTAATTTATAGCGCAGACTTTTTTAGTCGTCATGATGGAATGAAAAAAATTTTTAGGCTTTTTTTATCTGACTTCCCGAAAGCGGCGCGGATTTTAGTTATTAACCCCTGGCAAGTCTAGCTGGCACCCACTTCTCCGGTAGCAGATTTCACCAAGCTGTCACAAAGGGTGACAAATTCACCCAATATCCACAAAGCCTAACGGGTCTTTGCGCGCTCCATTTTTTGCAGCCATAAAAAAAGCCACCGGGTCGGGTGGCCTTTTGGGTGTTGCTTGTCGCGCTGCAATTAAACGGCGTCGGAACCAGTTTCGCCGGTGCGAATGCGGATAATTTCATCCAGCGGCGAAATAAAGATCTTGCCATCGCCGATTTTGCCAGTCTGCGCCGCCTTGGTGATGGCCTCTACAGCCTGCTCAACCATGGAGTCATCAACTGCCAATTCAATTTTTACTTTCGGCAGAAAATCCACCACATATTCCGCACCGCGGTAAAGTTCGGTGTGGCCCTTTTGGCGACCAAAGCCTTTCACTTCAGTCACAGTCATACCCTGCACGCCCACATCAGACAATGCAGTGCGCACGTCGTCGAGCTTAAAGGGTTTTACGACAGCGGTAATCAGTTTCATTATTAATTCCTTTGCTGGAGTCTTTGAATGCTGGTGCTGATGATTTGATGATCAGTTGGTCATCCCAACCCAGCTACTTGGCGATTAAGATACACCCAAGCTTTACACATCAACAACCACTTTATAGCAGATCAACTTTAGCCCAGCCACAGCGCGAATTGCTTCGGCTGCAGCTGGTAGCACATGCTTAGGATTTGCGCGTAAATTCTGGATAGGCTTCCATACCGCACTCGGCCAGGTCCACACCTTCGAACTCTTCTTCGTCGGAGACACGGATACCCATAACCAGTTTCAGTACAAACCAAACGACCAAGCTCGCAACAAACACCCAACCAAAGATGGTGAGCGCACCGACCAACTGACCAAAGAAAGTTGTACCTTCAGCAGTAAAGGGCACCACTAACAGACCAAACAGACCGGCAACACCGTGTACAGAGATTGCACCTACCGGGTCGTCAAGACGCAGTTTGTCCAGACCGATAATGGCGAAGACTACAATCACACCGGCAACCAAACCGATAATGGTGGAGGCCAGGGCACTTGGTGTATCCGGGCTTGCAGTGATAGCTACCAGACCGGCCAGGGCACCGTTGAGCGCCATGGTCAAATCAGCCTTGCCAAACAGGATGCGAGCTACCAGCAGCGCACCCACCAGGCCACCGGCAGCAGCAGCGTTGGTGTTGAGGAAGACCATAGCAACTGTGTTGGCGTTGGCGATATCACCCAGCTTAAGTACAGAACCGCCGTTAAATCCAAACCAGCCCATCCACAGGATGAAAGTACCCAGAGTAGCCAGCGGCAGGTTAGCACCGGTAATTGCGTTTACTTCACCGTTAGGGCCGTAAATGCCTTTACGAGCGCCCAGCAACAGAACACCAGCCAGAGCTGCAGAGGCACCGGCCAAGTGCACGATGCCTGAACCGGCAAAGTCTTTAAAGCCGAATTGGTCGTCCAGGTTCAAACCAAAGTGACCTTCTGCACCCCAGGTCCATGAGCCTTCCATTGGGTAGATGAAACCAGTCATGAACAGGGAGAACAACAGGAACGCCCAGAGTTTCATACGCTCAGCCACGGCACCGGAAACGATAGACATGGCGGTGGCAACAAACACAACCTGGAAGAAGAAATCGGAGGCATTGGCGTAGATTGCCTTGCCAGTAAAACCACCTTCACGCTCAGCGAAAGCCTTCAAAGTATCATCGACACTTACATTGGCAATTCCGGTAAGGAAATAGTCACCACCGTACATAATGGCGTAACCGCACACCATGTACATGATGCAGGAGGTGGCGTAGAGCGTAATGTTTTTGGTCAGGATTTCGGTGGTGTTTTTAGCGCGCACCAAACCTGACTCGAGCATGGCAAAACCCGCTGCCATCCACATTACCAAGGCACCCGTTACCAAAAAGTAAAAGGTATCCATAGCATATTGAAGATGAAAAATATTCTCTTCCATTGGTTATTCCCCGTCTGTTTATTAAGTAGTGAATTACAACGCTTGGTCGCCGGTTTCGCCGGTGCGAATGCGCACCACCTGCTCCAAACTGGACACGAAGATCTTGCCATCGCCAATCTTGCTGCTATTGGCGGCCTTGCTGATGGCCTCAACCACACGGTCGGTATCAGCATCTGCTACAGCGATCTCCACTTTGGTTTTCGGCAAAAAATCCACCACATACTCTGCGCCACGGTAGAGTTCGGAGTGGCCTTTCTGACGACCAAAACCCTTGACCTCGGTTACGGTCATACCGTGAATACCCAGGTCTGATAAAGCTTCACGCACTACATCCAGCTTAAAAGGCTTGATGATTGCAGTTACCAATTTCATTTCGATGTACTCCTAAAAAAACCCCGCACCGCCTTTTTTGTAAGGGCCGGTGCGGGAATCACCGGAAATACTGCTCAATTGAGGCCGAGAGTCTCGGGTTTGCTAGCTGGGCATTCCCATCAGGTCCGGGTCCAGGGCCCCAATTGACTCTTAAAGCTCAAGCACGAGATTGCACAGAGCAGGCCA
>CBINKF010000501.1:0-2985 GCA_966251115.1 uncultured Cellvibrio sp. | reverse complement strand
AAGACCATAAAAGGGGCCTGGCTAAGACCATAAAAATAGCAGCTGCAATGGTCGCCAATTCCCGCAACTAAATCATCTCTCCAAGCAAACTCGGCCCTAACCAAAGCGCCTCCCTACCAAAGCGCCTCCCTACCAAAGCGCCTCCCTACCAAAGCGCCTCCCTACCAAAACACTTCCCTAATCAAAGCGCCTTCCGCAACTAAAGCACTTTAGTTTGATTTAGCTCCAGGCGCCCGGCGTTCTGGGGTCCATACTAATTAGCAGACTAACCACAGGAATCTGCGGTCCTTAATACTTAAGCGGCTTTAGTCCATAAGGCCGGCGAAAGGAGGAAGCATGAAGCCATTGATTGCGACTAGCGCAGCGCAGCAGAGTTTTTATCACCTGGCGGAGGTGAACCTGGCTGGCTGCTGTTGCCAGGGCCTGGCCTGTTTTGCGGCGCGCGCGGATGCGCCGCTGCGCTGGCAGGCGGCGCAGCGGCAGGTGCCGCCGGTGTATTGTGCGGGTCAGTGCTATCGCGGCCCGGCGGCTTATGGCGATGATGCGCGGCCAGCGGTGGTGGTGGATAGTCCGCAGGCGGTGCTGCTGGCGAACCTGGCGGCGGGTGGTGTGCGCGATCTGCAAACCTATCAACATGCCGGTGGCGGCAAGGCCTTACAGCTGGCTTTGGCGACCCAGGCTTCTTCACTGATTGAATCTATTTCTATCTCCGGCTTGCGCGGTCGCGGCGGCGCGGGCTTTCCCGCTGCGCGCAAGTGGCAGGCGGTGGCGAGTGCAGTTGCTGCGCACAAGTATCTGGTGGTGAATGCCGATGAGGGTGATCCCGGCGCCTTTAGTGATCGCCTGCTGCTAGAGGATGATCCCTTCCGCTTGATAGAGGCCTGCTTGATTGCGGCTATCGCCGTAGGTGCGGAACAGGGGGTTATTTACCTGCGCGCGGAGTATCCCCAAACGCTGCAGATTATGCAGGCGGCGCTGGCAGAGGCGCGCGCGCAGGGCTGGCTGGGTGAGCGGGTACTGGGCAGTGCACACCGTTTTGATTTGCAGCTGGTGGTGGGTAAGGGCAGTTATATTTGCGGTGAGGAAACCGCCATGCTGAATGCCATCGAAGGCCTGCGCCCAGAGGTGCGGGTGCGGCCGCCGCAGCCCACCGAGCGGGGTTTATGGGGCGCACCCACCCTGGTGCACAATGTGGAAACCCTCTGTGCGGTGCCCTGGATTATCACTCACGGCGGCGCGGCTTATGCGGCGCTAGGCTATGGGCGCAGCCGCGGACCCAAGCTGCTCTCGCTCAATTCCCTGTTCCGGCGCCCCGGCCTCTATGAGGTGGAGTTGGGCGTTAGTCTGCGTCGGGTGGTGGAGGATCTGGGCGGTGGTTTGCGGCGCGGCAACCTCAAAGGGGTGATGCTGGGCGGGCCCTTGGCCGGATTGGTTCCACCCGCGCTGCTGGATACGCCGCTCGACTATGAAGCCCTGCAAGCCATCGGCTGCGCGCTGGGCCACGGCGGGGTGATTGCCTTTGCTGATGACACCTCCATTGCTGAGATTATCGCGCAGGTGTTTCGCTTTGGTGCCAGCGAGAGCTGTGGCAAATGCACGCCGTGCCATTTGGGCAGCCCGGAGCTGGCACGACTGTTTCAGGCGCTGGTATTAGGTGGGCAGGCGCTGGTATCAGGTGGACAGGTGGCTGGTGAGCGGGTCGATGGCGCGCGCTGGTCGGCGCTGGTTGAGGCGCTGGCGGTCACCAGTCTGTGCGGTCACGGGCGCGGCTTGGCGGAGTTTGCCAATGCCATTGCCCGTCATTATCCAGAGGAGCTGGCGCAATGTTTCAGATAACCCCAAAGGTTCAGATAAACATCGACGGCCAAGTCTATTCGGTAGCGCCCGGCAGCAGCTTGCTGGATGCGCTGCGCCATTGCGGGCATGGGGTTCCGCACTTGTGTCACGATGACCGTTTGCCCGCCTATGGCGGCTGTCGCCTTTGTATCGTGGAGGTGGCCGGTCAGCCACGCCCGGTGGCGAGCTGTTGCACACAGGTACAGGAGGGCATGGTGGTGACCACCCAGAGCCAGAGGTTGCAATCCTTGCGTCAGACCAATCTGTCACTCATGGCTCAACACTACCCGGCCGCCGTAGTCGCGGCTGAACCTGAGCACCCCTTCCATCAATTGCTGACGGATCACCATCTGCCGGAGCCTGCCTCCAGTGCACCTATCAAACAGGTATTTAGTGATGACAGCCATCCCTACCTGGGTGTGGATATGTCGCGCTGTATCAACTGCAACCGCTGTGTGCGTATTTGCGATGAGTTGCAAGGGCAGTATGTGTGGCAGGTATGGGAGCGCGGCGAGCAAACACGGGTGGCGCCCAGCGATGACCAGTCATTACTTAGTAGTGGCTGCGTGGCCTGCGGTGCCTGCGCCGATACTTGCCCGACCGGTGCCATTTTCGATAAGCGCAGCCAACCTGCGGAAAGTTGGACGCGCAGTACCTGCGTGTACTGCGGAGTGGGTTGCCAGTTGGAGGTAGGTACTTTTGCGGGGCGGGTAGTGGCGGTCAGGCCAGCGGCTGCGGCGGTGAACCAGGGGCATTTGTGCGTGAAGGGACGTTATGCCTTTGAGTTTAACCATGCACCTGACCGCATTAGCCACCCGATGCTGCGCGAGGGCGACAACTGGCGCCGGGTGAGCTGGGACGAGGCGCTGGATTTTATCGCTCACCAATTGCGCGCTATTATCGACCGCGATGGGCCGGACGCGGTGGGTGTACTCGGCTCCTCGCGCGCTAGCAACGAAGAAAATTATCTCGCACAAAAATTGGCGCGGGTGGTGGTGGGCACCAATAACGTGGATTGCTGTGCGCGGGTGTGTCATACACCCACGGCCAAGGCGATGAAAACCATGCTGGGCACAGGTGCTGCGACCAATACCTTTGACGATATTGAACGCGCCGGGCTGTTTTTTTTGTGCGGTGTTAACCCGACCG
>CBINKF010000500.1:0-2999 GCA_966251115.1 uncultured Cellvibrio sp. | reverse complement strand
GGTTGGTTCTTGGGGCATCCTAGGGTCATTTCCCATGGTAGATGGGCCGCCCCAGGCATCATATTTGGCTATGTAGGTAGTTCCCTTTTTAATGGCCAATAAATTCTGACCAGGGAAAAAATGTAGCTCCATTATTAAATCCTTTTTGCGTGGTTTAAAAATTACTCTATGCAAATTTACCAGATAGCCTTAGCATTTTGTGGTTTTTATGTCTCATGAGAGAGAAATGGATACTTTGGTCACAAATATGACTGATTAAACGGATATTAGGGTAATGAAAAAGCCACCTTTAGGCTGCTGCCACCTATTCTGCTCTTTATTAATCCCCATCTTCGCTGTCGATTAAAACCTATCAGCTGTAGATACGATTGCGCGAAGCTAATTGTACCTACGCACTTTTGGTTCTCTTATGAAAATAATTACACGACTACTCATTACGACGGCACCCTTATTTTTCATCGGCTGCGTCTCTAAAAATAATCAAAATCCTGCAGATGCCAATTTGTTTTCAGATCAAGAAAATCTTGTAAAGTTAATTCAAAGCAGCAAAATAAATGACAAGGACAGGATGCTTGTGCACCTTAGCCACACTTGCGATCTACATATAGACGGTAAGATCTTTAGGGTGTTGGATATGCGCGAGCTGGTTAAAGGCGCGCAAAGTCCAAGGGGAGTGAATCAAATTATCCTTCTAAATCCGGCACATCAGTTGGTGAATCGTATTGAGTACGGCAGTGCTCGCCCCTTGTTTTGCAAGGATGACAGGTTGTATTTATATGACGATCTAATTCCAGATGGTCAGTCCGAATCGGGGAATGTTTTAAAATTTAGTGATCAAGGGTTTACAGTTACTCCAGCGCACGAAGATTTAAATTCATTGATTCCTTAACCTCAGCATTTCTTCTCGAGTTTTCAAAAAGGAAACCATGATTCATAAACGGAAGCCGTAATTCATAGGAGCTGCAGGTACATTGACCTCCGACTGGCCATATTCAACCTTTCATAAATAGGTGAAGGCAGGATTTATTCGGAAAACTGGTGCGGTGATAATGCCGATGAAATTGAGCTTGGCGAATAACATGCGTACGATTACGCTTTGCTAATCGCACTTACAGTTTCTTGCCAACAATATCCACAATGCCCAAAACTCCAGTTCAACTAAAAACCACCACCCGCCTGATTCTCGGCGATGAAATTGCCTTTGGTCCCGGTAAGGCAGATTTGCTGCTGGCGATTGTGGAGGCGGGTTCGATATCGGCGGCGGCCAAGCGTATGGGGATGAGTTACCGGCGCGCCTGGTTGTTGGTGGATACCATGAACCGCTGCTTTACCCAGCCGTTGGTGGAAACGGCCAAGGGCGGCAACCAGGGTGGTGGCGCGCACTTAACCGAGTTGGGGCTGGAGGTGTTGGCGCGCTATCGCGAGTTGCAAGGCCAGGTGACGGCGCTTATGGCGCAGCATCAAGCGGAGTTTGCGCGCTGCCTGCGCGAGCAGCCATTCCTGCACGAGCAGCCATCAGAGTCCTTTCCGGCGGCGGATTAATTGTCCGCGCCCGATTTATCCCGCTAATTAATCCCGCTAATTAATCCATTTGGAACCGGGCTTAAACACAAAGCGCAGTAATCGGCCGGTGCGCCGCTTGCGGCTGATCTGGCCAGAGCTGGCCGTAAAGCGCCTGTAGCTGTTGGCGATGGTTGCCAAATAATTTAGCGGGGGTGGTATCGGCATACTGGCGCGCAAGCAGCGCATCGGTAACCGTATCTGCGCGCAGAGACAAATCCGAGGCGTGCAGGTTGGCGCTGTCGGGAAAGCGCCCCATGCCCGCCAGCAGGCAATACCAACTGGGGCGCTGGTAAACCTGGATATCGGCCTGGCGCGTGAGCGCCGCTTCAAAATCCCCACCCTTATCCCACACCTCCAGCAGCTCGCGCAGCGAATCGGACAACTGCAGGCTTTCGCGCTGGGCGATCCAATAGTCGCTATCGCGGCGCGAGTTGAGCAGGTAGTGGGCCACCACATAGTCGCGCACGCCATCGAACATGCGGTTTAAGCGGCGGTTGTAATCGCGCTGGGCACTGGCCAGGTCGCCGGCCTGGGTAAGTTGCGCGCGCGCCATGCTGGCGCTAAAGGTCTGCAGGGCGTACTGCACCAGCATCAGTGCGGTGGCTTCAAGCGGCTCGATAAACCCCTGGGATAACCCCAGCGCCAGGCAGTTGTTGCGCCAGTGCTGCGCTACCCGGCCCACGCGCATGCTGATATGGCGTGCATCGCGGCCCTCGGCAGCGGCGCCCAAATGGCGACGCAATTCGGTTTCGGCCTGGTCGGCGCTGATAAAGGCCGAGCTGTAGACATAGCCATTGCCAAAGCGATTGGCCAGTGGGATGCGCCAGGCCCAGCCGTGTTTAAGCGCGCTGGAGACAGTTTCGGCTGCCAGGGGCTGTTGATTATCTATGGGCGTGGCCAGGGCGACGGCTTTGTCGTTGAGCAGTTGGTTGGTGTAGGGGATAAAGGCTTCGCCCAGAGTTTCGCTAATCAGCAGCCCGCGAAAGCCGCTGCAGTCGATAAAAAAGTCACCCTCCAGGCGCTGCAGTTTGCGTGTGACCAGCGCGGCTATATCGCCATTGGCCTGGCGCTCGGCGCCGGTTACTTCATCGTCCAACCAGCTCACCCCCAGGCGCTGGGCGCGCTCCTTCAAATACTGGCCGAGCAGGCTGGCGTCAAAGTGGTAGGCGTAATCTGGCTCCTGCGCCAGGGGTTGGCGCGGCACCGGGGCCAGGCCCTGGCGCGCAATGGCGGCGGTGACAAAGTAGTCGTCGGGGTGGGCCGACACAGGTTCTCCACGGCGCCGCTGGCAGGCGTTGCGCATAAAGGCTTCGCCCGAGTTGAGGTCCAGGCGGGTAAAAAACGGGTGAAAGTAGCTGCTGTTGCCGGGCAGGTCGGCCCAGTTGGGAAAGCGAATCCCGGCTTTGTAGGTGGCCTGGCAGCGCGGCATCCACTCG
>CBINKF010000499.1:0-3001 GCA_966251115.1 uncultured Cellvibrio sp. | reverse complement strand
AGCCAGGTCACCACCCTGGGTTGAGCTGGCAGTGGGAATGCCGTTGGCTGCCAGGTTATCCCCCGGTGGGGCGATGCTCAGGCTGGCTACCGCACTGATCACAGTCCCCGCCGCATTGCTCACGGCCACGGTGTAATCGCCGGTATTGCTGTTGGTGACCTGGAACACGCTGTAACTGGCACTGTTTGCTCCCGGTAGATCGACACCGTTCAACTTCCATTGGTAACTGAAGGGCGCCGAGCCAGCCACGCCCAGGCTAAAGGTTGCCTGCTGGTTGGCCAGTACCGATTGGCTGGCAGGCTGTTGGGTAATGCTGGGAGCCGTCGCCGCCACCACAGTGACCACTGCTGTGGCAGACGTAAGGGTATTCACCGGGTTGGTGATGGTGACACTTAACTGGTCGCCGTTATTGCCACTGGTGAGTACCGGGGTGGTGTAGCTGGCACTGGTGGCCCCGCTAATAGCGGCACCATTGCGTTTCCACTGGTATTGCAGGCTGGGTGAGCCGCTGGCGGTTACCGAGAAGGTGAGTTGCTGACCCACGGCGCCGGTTTGGCTTTGGGGTTGAGTGCTGATCACAACCGCTGCCGCAGGTACCACTGACAGTGTGGCTGGGTCGGAAGTGGACTGCCCCAGGCTGTTGCTAACCGTCACGGTGTAGCGCGCATTGTTGTCCGCCGAACCTGTAGCCGGTGTGGTGTAGCTGGCGCTGGTGGCACCGGCGATAGCCTGGCCATTTTTGTACCACTGAAAATTCAGCGGTGCGCTGCCGCCGGTTGCCGTTACGTTAAAGGTTGCCGGTTGGCCCTGGGTGACCGCCAGGTTTTGCGGCGGAATAATCAGTGCCGGGATGACCGCTTCCGGTGCATAGCTGGGTACCGCTTTGATGGTGTAGCTGGCGCTGCCTGTCGCCAAACCTGGGGAGGTGGCAGTCACCGTTACTGTGCCTGTATTGAACTGGCTGCGCAGGGCGATTTTGGTCAAGCCACCTTCGGCTTGCAGCTCCGGGTCGCCTGGCGCGTGGTAGTTGATTGCGCTGCGACCGCCGGTGGTGGAGTAGGTATTGCTGCCTGACTGCACATACTGCTGAGTACCACCCAAATAAGTGGCGGGGCCACTGACTGAAAATGTCACCAGGTTACTTGCGGTGGGCACCCAGTTGCCATTGGCATCTTGCACCTCGGCGACTACAAAGGTGGCGTCAGAGCCGTTGGCCGTTACTTCAAACGCATTGCCATCCGGTCTAACTACGTTGGGTACGACCTTCAACACCACTTTAGCAGGCGCGCCGGCGGTGGTCTGCTTGTCGCTCGCTTTCACATTGCCAAACTCATCCAGACACTGGGCTTCCACCGTGCCCGCCTGCCAGTTCACCGACCAGGACACCTGGAAGGGGATCAGGGTGGAGGTTTGGGTCAGGTTGCTACTGGTATCCGACTGCCAGGCGTTGGGCGCTTTGATATCGCCCTGTTGCTGGCCGTTAATCAGCAGCCGCACCGCCGGGCAGTTACTGAAAGCGTTGACCTGGATCGGGGCCGAGCTTTGATAAGCGCGGTTCCAATGGTGCGCCAGGTGAACCACAGGTTTAACGGTGTAGGGGGTCCAGGCCGCCTGGTAGACGTAGTAAAGCAGTTTGGGGAAGCGGTTCTGGTCCACCATGGAGGCGCCCAGGGAGCGCACTTTATTTTGGTATTCGTTCTGCTGGGCGGTGTTTTTGTACTGTTGAAACTCGCTGAACAGGCCATTTTCGCCGGGGGTATCGGCAAAGTACCACTGCGCCATGCCAAAGGCTTTGGCTAGCTTGCTCTTGCGCCAGTCGTCGATAAAGGGGGTGACAAAGGCCAGCTCATAATCGTAAGCCAGGCCGCGCGCCGAGCCATCGCCCCAGTATTCCGAACCCCAGGCTGGGTTGTCGGGGAACTGGTTTTTAATACCCACTTCACAGCCCTGCAGGGTGCAGCCAAGGATATAACCGTTGACTGGGTCAGGGGTGCGGTCCGCCGCTACACGGGTGTTGATTGGGTCCCAGGTTTTGTTGATATCGAGCAGCGCCAGGCCTATGTACTGCGCCATGGTACCGTTGTTGGATTCCCAGGACAAAATCGACGGGTGGCTGCGGTCGCGGATAATCATGTCGCGGTGTAGTTCTTTTTTGTAGGTGACGCTGTCCGCTGGCGGGGTGGCAAAACCATTTTCACCATCGCCACTGGGCTGCACAATCATTACCCCGTAGGCGTCAGCCGCATCCACAAACTCCTCACTGGTGGTGGAGTGACCTGGGCGCCAGATGTTGCCACCGGCGGCGGCAAACTGCTCCAGGTCGCGCCACTCCTGCTCCTCGGGTACGGATGAACCGAGCGCCGGGTAGTCGTAGCGACCCGAGCCGCCCGACAAATAGGTGGGGTGGCCGTTGATGTAGGGGTAGTTGTGGTCCCAGGTAATGGTGCGAACCCCCAGGGGGCTCTGCACCGAATCCACCACCGTGCCGTTGATACTTACAATGTGATACACGCGGTACATATAGGGTTTGCCATAAATACTGGCATTGGGATACCAAAGCGTAGGGTTGGGCACCGTAATACGCTGGTCGAACATGGGTTCGGCCGTGGATGGGTAGGTATTAGGCGTCATCGCCGGAATGGATTTGGTTACCGGCGCCGCTGTCGCAACAACCAGGCCGTTGGCATCCACGATTTGGGTGGTGAGGGTAACCGTTTGCGCGCTGGTGTTGTCGTTAAGCACATTGGTTTGCACTCGCACTACCGCCGAATTGCCTTTGCTGGTATCGGTTGCCGAAAAGTCGATAGATTCTGTGCCGACATAAGTACCCCAGGTTTTTTGGTTGGAGTAAACGTTGGCGGGGATACGCACCTTGTTGGACACAATCATCTTTACCGGGCGGAACAGTCCGGCTTCGGACTGGCCAAAGCGGAAGGCGCCAGAGAACACAGGTTGCACGTACCAGGGTGCACCGCGCGCCACATGCACCGCCAGCACATTG
>CBINKF010000498.1:0-3015 GCA_966251115.1 uncultured Cellvibrio sp. | reverse complement strand
AAAAACTGCACAAAGAGGGTCGCCTGCACAAGCAGGGCGAGCGTCGCTGGGCTTATTACACGGTGGTGGACTAGGCTCCGGCTAGAGCGCGTTGCAGTAAAACCAGTAGGCGTTGCTATAAGTAAAGGGTTGCTTATAAACCACCAGCGCTATAAGCGAAGCCGCTAGTGCCCTCGGGGGCTATTCGCTTAAAACATAAATAACGTATTGAAAAATAAACAATAATTTTATTGGCATTAAAATCGCGTAATCTCGTTGTGAATCCTTTTGTGATGCGTTTTTTTTCGGAGCTCCAGCGCTTATAGATTGCCGCCTGGCTGCTTTAAATGTTTTACGAAACGCCATCTCACATATTTTTGATAACGAGAGACTTGCTATGTCCTTAGCCCAAAAACTATTGCACCTCAGCCGGCACTGCTCCCTCCTGCTACTGGGCATTAGCCTGCTGGCCACTCAGGCCCAAGCCGTCCCCGGCGATCTGGACACCAGCTTCGGGATCAATGGCAGCCAGATCACCTACGTCTATAGCGGTCCTAGCCCTACTTCCGTTGAGGGCAGGGCCGTGGCGGCCGACAGCTGTTTGCTGGCAGCGCCAGTGGTTCCAGCCTAGTGCTGGGGCTGCTCAACAGCGATGGTTCACCCGATACCAGTTTTGGTGGCGATGGCTACGGTCGTCTGGACACAGATTATACATCCGCTGGAATTTACGACCTGGCCATTCAGGCTGACGGCAAGATTATGGTAGTGGGGTATGTTTCAGAGAGCAACAATCAGGACGGAGCGGTAGCGCGTTTTAACAGTGATGGCTCAGTGGACAAACTGTGGGACAGCAGTGGCCCTCAGTGCCGCCCCAATTTTTTCTCCAAGGCCAAAATTCGTTGGGTGGTGCTGATAACCGAGTCCGGGTTTAGGCTCATGGATTCAATTCCCAACTCCACCAAATACTCGGCCATTTCCGGATAGTCCGAGGGCGCCTGGCCGCAGATGCCGGAGTGAATACCATTGCGTTTGCAACCTTCCACCGCCATTTTGATCATGGTTTTTACGCCCTCATCGCGCTCATCGTAATCAAAGGCGACTATTTCGCTATCGCGATCAACACCCAGGGTCAATTGCGTGAGGTCGTTGGAGCCGATGGAAAATCCATCAAAGCGTTTGGCAAATTCATCTATCAAAATCACGTTGTTGGGGATTTCGCACATGGCGTAAACCTTGAGGCCATTTTTGCCGCGCGCCAAACCAAATTCCGCCATTTTCGCCAGCACCAGATCGGCCTCCTGCACCCGGCGCACAAAGGGAATCATCACAATTAAATTGGTTAAGCCCATATGTTCGCGCACGCGTTTTAACGCCAGGCATTCCAGTTGAAAACCTTCGGCATAGGCGGGGTGGGCGTAGCGCGACGCGCCGCGAAAACCGATCATGGGGTTGGCTTCCTCGGGTTCAAAATCGCTGCCGCCAATTAAGCTCGCATATTCATTGGATTTAAAATCCGAGAGGCGAATGACCACAGGTTTGGGATAAAAAGCGGCGGCGATTGTGCCCACACCTTCGGCCAGGCGCTGAACAAAAAACTGGGTGCCGCTGCTGTAGCCCAGGGTGAGTTTGGTAATTTGTTCGCGAGTACTGTCACTGCGCAATTTTTCCGGGTGCAGCAGTGCCAGCGGGTGAGCTTTGATGTACTCGTTTATAATAAATTCCATGCGCGCCAAGCCCACACCATCGTTGGGCAAAAATGATGTTTTAAAGGCGAGCTCGGGGTTGCCCAGGTTAATCATAATTTGGGTTTTGGGGCGCGGCAAATCCGCAACTTGAGTTTCGACAATATGAAAGGGCAGGGCGCCGCGATATATATGCCCGCTGTCACCCTGTGCGCAGCTGATGGTAAGCGTGTCACCATCGGCAATGTTGCTGGTGGCACTACCGCAACCCACAACGGCCGGTATGCCCAACTCGCGCGCAATAATGGCGGCGTGACAGGTGCGCCCACCGCGATTGGTCACTATGGCGGCAGCGGTTTTCATTACCGGTTCCCAATCGGGGGTGGTGATGTCCGCGACCAGAACTTCACCGGGTTTAAAGTCTGACAGGTGCGCGGCGTCGACAATAATGCGCGCCTTGCCGCTGGCAATTTTTTCGCCCACAGCGCGGCCTTGAATAATTTCCTCGCCTTTTGCGTCCAAGCTGTAGCTTTGCAATTGCGTGGCCTGGCGTTGCGAAGCGACAGTTTCGGGGCGCGCTTGAACTATATATAGCTCGCCATCCAAACCATCTTTGGCCCATTCCATATCCATGGGGCGACCATAGTGGTCTTCAATTTTTAGCGCGTATTCGGCTAATTGAATCGCGTCGTTGTCGCTAATGCAGTAGCGCGCGCGTTCGACTTTTGGGGTGGGAATATTGCGCGTAGTCTGGCGGCTGCCGCCCTCGACATAGACCATCTTTACCGCTTTATCGCCCAGGTTGCGGCGCAGCACCGCGCGATAACCGGCGCGCAGTGTGGGCTTGTGCACATAAAATTCGTCCGGGTCCACCGCGCCTTGCACCACATTTTCGCCCAGGCCATAGGCGCCGGTAATAAATACCGCATCGCGATAACCGGATTCGGTATCCAGACTGAACATCACACCTGATGCCGCCAGGTCGGAGCGCACCATTTTCATTACGCCAATGGAGAGGGCAACTTTGAAATGATCAAAGCCCTGATCGATGCGGTAGTGAATGGCGCGGTCGGTAAACAGGCTGGCAAAATCGCGGCGACAGGCTTCGAGCAAATTGGCATCGCCGCTGATATTTAAAAAAGTTTCCTGCTGGCCGGCGAAGCTGGCATTGGGCAGGTCTTCGGCGGTGGCAGAGCTGCGCACCGCGAGGGTGAGTGAATCGCCGTACTCTTGCTGTAATTCGCGATAGGCCGCAATAATTTCGCGCTGCAAATCCTCGGGCAGGCCGGCGGCATAAATAATATCGCGCGCTTTTTTACCGCGCCGCGCCAGGTCGACGACATCATCGGGGTTG
>CBINKF010000497.1:0-3017 GCA_966251115.1 uncultured Cellvibrio sp. | reverse complement strand
GGCGTATTCACCCTCAAAGTAAATACTGGCGCTTTTAATCCCGGCAACTTCGCCTGGGGAAACATCCTCCAGAGTCACATTAAAACCCTTGGCCTCACCCCAGCGCAAAAACATGCGCAATACCATCTCGGCCCAATCCTGGGCCTCGGTACCGCCGGAGCCGGATTGGATATCCAAATAAGCATTATTGGGATCGGTTTCGCCGGAGAACATGCGGCGAAATTCCAGCACTGCCAGCTCTTTTTCCAGGCGGTCGATTTCGCTCTGGACATCGGCCACCATGGATTCGTCGTCTTCCTCCACCGCCATATCCAGCAGTTCGCGGCAATCGGAAACGCCGGATTCCAGCGTTTCTATGGTTTTAACCACAATTTCGAGGGAGGAGCGCTCGCGGCCCAGGGCCTGGGCTCGCTCGGGGTTATCCCAGACGCTGGATTCGGCCAGCTCCAATTCAACTTCGGCTAAGCGTTCTTTCTTAACATCGAAGTCAAAGATACCCCCTAAGCACTTGAGTGCGCTCAGCGAGGTCTTTCAGGGCAAGTAATAAAGGATTAATTTCCATAATTCGGATTTTCTTGTCAGAAACAGGCGCCATCACGGCGGGATTTTCGAGGCGCGCATTCTACATGAGAAGGCTTTCCAGGCCAAATAACCCGCAGCAACCCGACCTTTGGACAAGGTCCAAACGAATAATTTAACGCCAAGCTCTTTTTTTTCTGCTGGGCGGCCCTGTATACTTGAAAGTAACCGGTTACATATATCTTATAAATTCAAATAACCATAATCACTTCCGGAGAGCCTATGCGACCTTCCCTCTGTAACTATTTACTTATTGCCCTATGGGCGGCTGGTCTAACGGCCTGTGGCGGTGGCAGCGGCTCCACCAAACCCGATACATCCCCGGTATCTAGCCAGGCAGCATCTACATCTACCAGTAGTCCGTCCAGCAGCCTCGCTAGCAGTGAGGCCAGCAGTGCAACAAACAGTTCGGCACTATCCACCGTCAGTACATCCTCGACTACCAATACTTCATCAACTTCCAGCGCCAGTAGCAGCGCCAGTAACTTGTCCAGCAGTTCCAGCAGCCTGCCCAGCCATGCGTCCAATGGTACGGTTTATTGCACAGAAGCAGGGACAGACTCGGACGGTGATGGTTGGGGTTGGGAAAACAATGCCAGCTGCCTGGTGCGCAACTCGGCTGCAGATCCCGACAGAGGCAACTTCCAGGGCTGCATTGTTGGCACCAGCAGTTTTGTGTATTGCGCTACCGATAATGGCAACTGGGGTTATGAAAGCGGCCATATTTGCATGTCACAGAGTTTTTGCCCTGCCAACCGTAGCGCCGATGACCAAACAGCGCTGGCTGATCAGCTTGTTGATAGCGCAGCCACCAGCACCACCCAAACCGTGTATGACTACCTGCGCTCGATTTGGGGAACCAAAACCCTGGCCGGACAAATGGATTTAACCTGGAATGACAGTGTCGATGAAAAAGCCCGGGTTTATGCCGATACTGGCAAGTACCCCGCGCTCATGGGTTTTGATTTTATGCAGTACACCCGCAGCGATCTGGGCTCCGGGCTTAACCAGACCACTGAGGCCAAAAACTTTTGGAATCAGGGCGGATTAGTGGCCTTTAACTGGCACTGGCGCGACCCTTCGCGTACTACAGATGCGTTTTATAGCGCTGACACCAGTTTTAAAATCCCGGTCGCCAATGGTCAGTTGGATATGAGTTCGACCGATATGCAGAGTATCGATGCAGATATAGACACCATTGCCAGTGAATTAAAATCACTTCAGGATCAAGGTGTGGCGGTGCTCTGGCGCCCACTGCACGAGGCTTCAGGCGGTTGGTTTTGGTGGGGCCGCGCGCGCACCGATGGCGTCCCACCGGCCTATGCTGAAGTTTTACTCTGGCGCCACATTTACGAGCGCATGACTAACCATCATGGGTTGCATAATTTGATTTGGGTATGGAATGGACAAAGTGCCGCCTGGTACCCGGGTGATAGTTACGTGGACATAGTGGGCACGGACATTTACGACGGCGCGCAAAATTATGAATCGCAAATAGCCACTTACAACACCACCAAAGGTTTCCCGCTGCAAACCAAACTGGTTGCCCTGACTGAAAACAGTAATATTCCCAGCCCCGATAACATCGCCAGCGATGGTGCCTGGTGGCTTTGGTTTATGGTGTGGAATGACAGCACCAGCACTGCGGGTGTAACTGACAAGGACAATTTCTGGACTGGTGAGTATTACAACACCAACGCTCACAAGGTTGAAGTTTACAATCACGTCAATGTGATTACCCTGGACGAGTTGCCCAGCTTTATCCCCTGATATGAATCGCCTTTGATATGAAACGCTGAACCCCTTAAACAAAAACGCCCGGCAAAGAACCGGGCGTTTTTTCATCGTTACTATCAATATTAATCATCGGGCAATATTAATCATCAGGCAATATTAATCATCGGAAATTTCTATATCCGGTAGCGCCTGGGCATCCAAATTAAAACACCAGAGATTGGCCGACAATTTTCGCGCTATAGCGCGATAGTTTTGACTAATGGCAGAGTCTTTATCGGCTGCAACACTGGGTGTACCGCTATCAGCATCAACCCGTATCGCCAGGGTTAGAGGGAGCGAACCCAAGAGTTCGGTTTGATAATCGCGCGCGATGCGTTCACCGCCGCCCTCGCCAAAAATATGCTCTTCGTGGCCGCACTTGGAACAGATATGGGTGGCCATGTTTTCGACCACTCCCAGGATGGGTACATTGACTTTGCGAAACATTTCAATCGCTTTTTTGGCATCCAGCAAGGCAATGTCCTGTGGCGTGGTAACTATCACCGCACCAGTTACCGGGACTTTTTGCGCCAGGGTAATTTGAATATCCCCGGTGCCTGGCGGCATATCAATCACGAGATAATCCAGGTCATCCCAGCGGGTCTGTTGCAGCAATTGTTGCAACGCACCACTCACCATGGGGCCGCGCCACATCATGGGTG
>CBINKF010000496.1:0-3026 GCA_966251115.1 uncultured Cellvibrio sp. | reverse complement strand
AGAAATGTTCGATGAGGAGACTGGCCAGCCCCACACCCAGCACTCCACCCTGCCGGTGCCGTTTATTTTTGTCAGCGATCGCGCGGGCCAAATGGTCCCCGGCGGCTCCCTGGCCGATGTGGCGCCCACCATGCTGCACCTGATGGGAATAGCCCAACCGGCTGAAATGACTGGCAAAAACCTTATCAACCTCGGCTAATCCCAGCGGCCCCGGCACAGGCCGGGGCCAAGCGGCTCGCTATGATTCGACTCTCGCCCATGACCCTGCGCACTTTTTCGGCTTCGTTGTTGACGCTGCTGCTGGCCTGCAGCTCCGCCCCGGGCTTTGCCCAAAAGCAGGAGGATATGACCAAGCTGCAAAAGGATATTGAAGCCCTGCAAGCGGAATTGAAGGAGGTGCAGGGCGAGCGCTCCAGCCTGCAAAAAGCGGTGGAAAAGTCCGAGACGCAAATTAACGATTTGCAAAAAAAAGCGGACAAAATCAAGCAGGAAATGCAGCAGCAAAACCAGCAGCTGCAGGAGATGAACAACAAGCGCTCCTCGCTGGAGCGCCAGCAGCAACAGCAAAAAGCCCAGTTGGCGGAGCAGGTGCGCGCCAGTTATAAGCTTGGGCAAACCAGCGAAGTGAAAGTGCTGCTCAACCAGGAATCGCCCGATGCCCTGGCGCGCATGATGAAGTACCACAGCTACTTTATGGCGGCGCAAAACGCCAAGCTCGACAGCTACCGCGCGACTATCGCGGAAATTGATCAGCTGACACCGCAAATCCAGCAAAAGGCCGATCAGCTTGCACAACTGCAAAGCGAATTTGACGGGCAGCGCGACCAGCTAAAAAAGATTCATGGCCAGCGTCAAGCGGCGCTGGCCAAAGCTAACGCCAACCTCAAAGACAAGCAGCAGGAACTCAAGCAACTGCAGCGCGATCGCGATCGCCTGCAGGCGTTAATGAACCGCGTCACCCGCAGTGTCGCCGGTGCCGCCAAATCCCCCGCCTATGTGCCCCTGCCCTCCGCCGGCGCCAAGTTCACCAGCCGCAAAGGGCGGCTGCCCTGGCCAACCCAGGGCACTATGACCCACCGCTTTGGCAGCGCGCGCATCGCCGGACAGATGAATTGGAGCGGCGCCTATATCAGCGCACCCCAGGGCACCCCTGTGGTGGCGGTGCACTATGGCCGGGTGGTTTTCGCAGATTATTTTGGCGGCCATGGGCTGCTGATTATTGTCGACCACGGTGAGGGCTATATGAGCCTCTACGCCCACAATCAGGTGCTGTTAAAAAAAGCTGGCGAGCTGGTGAAGGCCGGTGAGGCTATCGCTAAAGTGGGCAGCAGTGGCGGTCAGGCGGATAACGGCCTCTATTTTGAAATTCGCTACCAGGGCAAACCGGTTAATCCCGACAGCTGGCTCGCCGGCAGCTGAGCCTTTTGGGCCACCCAAGCGCTAAATTAAGCCTTGCAGCAGCAGTTAACGCGCCTAAATGCGCATAATTGCCGGCTTTTGGTCTGTCATTTTTAAATTAATTGCCTTAGTGTTGATACTTTTGTGCCAACCCCCGGCACAGGTGGAAATTTGTTTTTCGTTGGTGGAGTTTTCATGGCGCGCGCGCTTCGCAAATCGGCCCAAATCTTGTTGGCGTTTACCTGGCTGGCCCTTCCCGCCTGGGCAGAGCCAGTTGCAGCTGCGGGTGCAGCGGCTCCAGGCTCCGCCGCCAAGGCGCCGGCAAACCCGGCGCCCGAGCAGGCGCTGCTACCGCTGGAAGACCTGCGCACCTTCACCCACGTCTACGACCAGATCCGCAACGGCTATGTTGAGGAAATCAGCGATTCGCAGCTGCTGGAATATGCCATTCGCGGCATGATCGCCGAACTTGATCCCCATTCCGCCTATCTGGATAAAGACGCCTTTGCCGATTTGCAGGCCAGTACCTCGGGCGAGTTTGGAGGTGTGGGTTTGGAGGTGAGCCTGGATGAAGGTTTTGTCAAAGTGGTTACACCTATAGATGACAGCCCCTCGCAAAAGGCCGGTATTCACCCCAATGATGTAGTGATCAAAATCGACGACCAGCCACTCAAAGGTATGGATTTGAATAAGGCGGTCAACCTGATGCGCGGCCCCAAGGGCAGCAAGATCAAACTTACGGTGCTGCGCGACGGCGTCGACCAGCCGCTCGATTTTGAACTGGTGCGCGACCTGATCAAGGTGCAAAGCGTGCGCACGCGGGTGCTGGATGACGACTACTTCTACATTCGCATCTCCCAATTTCAGCTCAATACCGGCACCGAAATGCTGCAAAAAATGCGCTTGCAGCTGGAAAAGAACCCCAATACCAAAGGCATTATTCTCGATTTGCGCAACAACCCCGGCGGCGTGCTGCAAGCCTCGGTGGAGGTGGCCGATGCCTTCCTCGATGGCGGCCTGGTGGTCTACACCCAGGGCCGTATGGAAAACGCCAATGTCACCTACAATGCCGACGCCGGCGACCTCAGCAATGGCCTGCCGCTGGTGGTGTTGATTAACCGCGGTTCCGCCTCCGCCTCGGAGATAGTCGCGGGTGCACTGCAAGACCACAAACGCGCGGTGATTATGGGTACCCGCAGCTTTGGTAAAGGCTCGGTGCAAACGGTAATTCCCATTGGCAGTGACAAGGCCATCAAACTCACTACCGCGCTCTACTACACTCCCGCTGGCCGCTCGATTCAAGCCCAGGGCATAATGCCGGATGTGGAAGTCGAAAAGGCTAAGGTGGAACCTATTCAAGTGGATAGCAGCACCACCGAAGCGGATTTGGCCGGGCACCTGAGCAATGCCAAAGGTGGGCGCGAAAGCGACAGCAGCGACCGTAAAAAAGCGCGCATCACCGCCGCCGAGTTGCTGCAGGATGATAACCAGTTGCACGAGGCGCTCAACCTGCTCAAAGGCCTGCATATTTTTATCCAGTCCTCACCGCTTAAGGATGCGGCGGCCATGGACAGCGACCCAGCCGATCCAACTCCTGCTATAGCCCCGGATATCAGCCTGCAACCGGA
>CBINKF010000495.1:0-3028 GCA_966251115.1 uncultured Cellvibrio sp. | reverse complement strand
GCGTGCTTGATGATACCGCCAACGTAGTACAGAGCAGTTTCGCTCAGGCCAGCGTAGGCATCGCCCGCGAATTGGTTAACACCAGCTTTAGAGAAAGACTGGTGAACGTGCATACCAGAACCATTGTCACCGATCAGTGGCTTAGGCATGAAGGTAGCAGTTTTGCCGTACTGGTGAGCAACGTTGTGTACGCAGTACTTAAGGATCTGCACTTCGTCCGCTTTCTTAACCAGAGTATTGGCACCTACACCAATCTCACACTGGCCAGCGTTGGCCACTTCGTGGTGGTGAATTTCAATCTCAAGGCCCATGGCTTCCATGGCATTACACATGGCACCGCGCAGGTCGTGCAGAGAGTCGATTGGCGCAACGGGGAAGTAGCCGCCTTTTACGCGTGGCGCGTGGCCGTGCTTGCCTTCAACGTCGTCACCTGACTGCCATGCAGCTTCTTCAGATTTGATTTTGTAGAAAGCGCCGCCCATACCTGAGTGGAAGTGAACGCTGTCGAAGATAAAGAATTCTGGCTCTGGACCAAACAGAGCTACGTCGCCCAGACCGGTAGACTTCAGGTACTCTTCCGCGCGCAGGCCGATAGAGCGTGGGTCGCGGTCGTAACCTTGCATGGTTGAAGGCTCAACGATGTTACAACGAACGATAATGGTGGGTTCGTCGTAGAATGGATCAAGCACCGCGGTGGAATCATCCGGCATCAGAATCATGTCTGAGTCGTTAATGCCTTTCCAACCGGCGATAGAGGAACCGTCAAACATCTTGCCGTTTACGAAGAAGTCATCGTTCACTACGGTAGATGGGAAGGTAACGTGTTGCTCCTTACCTTTGGTATCGGTGAAGCGCAGGTCAATCCAGCGGGCTTCGTGTTGCTTGATCAGGTCTAAAGTCTTAGACATTGAATGCCTCCAAGTTGTAATAGCCCGCAGGCTACAGTTTAAAAATCATTATTTCGGGTGACAGGCGCGGGCGGCGACTATCGAAATGATTCCCTCGTTCCGCAGCTCGCGTCTCATTTCGGTGAGCCAATCGAGTTCAGGGTGTCAGAAACGGGGCAAAATATATGCCATTTAGGGAAAATAGCAACATCCGTTGCAAAATAAGGAGTTGGAGACAGTTTTGAGTTGGCAGGAGTGTATCAATGCATCTTTATTGTGCGTACAATTTTATTTGTGCGCCATAATGATGCACCAAAACCAAAGACTAACTCAGACTCTCTATCCCTGTATTGCCCTGGTCGATGCGAGGCCACATTAGGCTTTGCCAGGGCGCGACGTCAAGCCGGTAAGCGCAAAATATATGCTTATTTATGCCGCTGGCCCGAACCCCCTGAACTCATCTGCACAGCGCTGTAGCCAGCCTGGCGGCGCGGCGGCGCAGCCCTCGGATTTGCGGCGTGTCAAACCACAAATCTGGTGACCAAGCTGTTTAAATCTGTAGCCAGGCGCGCCAGCTCCTGGGCCGAGGCGCTGGTTTGATTAGCCCCTGCTGCCGACTGCTGCGACAGATCACTGATATTCACTATATTGCGATCCACCTCCCGCGCCACCGCCGCCTGCTCTTCGGAGGCACTGGCAATCAGCAGATTGCGCTCATTGATCTGCCCAACTCGCTCGTAAATTTTCTCCAGGGCCTGACCAGCCGCCTCCGCCAGGGTCAGGCTTTGATCGGCATGGCCCGAACTGTCGCGCATAGCGCTCACCGCCGCCTGGGTGCCAGTTTGCACTCGCGCAATCATCTGTTCTATTTCGCGCGTGGATACCTGGGTACGGTGCGCCAGGGCGCGCACTTCGTCGGCCACTACCGCAAAACCGCGCCCGGCCTCACCGGCGCGGGCCGCCTCTATAGCCGCATTTAACGCCAGCAGATTCGTCTGTTCCGCTATGGCGCGGATAACCTCCAACACCTTGCCAATATCCTTGGATTCCTCCGCCAGGCCCTCGATGCGCGCCGAGGTTTTATTGAACTCCGCGGTCATCGTCTGGATTGCTGTAACAGTTTGTCGCACCTGGTCGCGCCCCTGGTGAGCGAGGCTTGAGGACAGATTGGAGGCCTCTGCAGTCGATGAGGCATTGCGCGCCACTTCGTCAACGGCGGCGCTCATTTCGGTCACCGCCGAAGCCGCCTGCTGAATCTCTGAGTTTTGCTGCTGCAGATTGCGCGATGCATCTTCCGACACGGCATGAAGCTCCTCAGTCGCCGATGCCAGCTGCATGGCCGAATCGGCAATATGGCTGATGGCAGCGCGTAAATTACCCTGCATTTGTTTCAGTGCCAGCAACAACCTGGCCGGCTCATCGCGCCCGAAAATTTCAATTTGGTGCGAAAGATCGCCCCCGGCAACCCGCTCAGTCGCCGCCACAGCGGTGGCTAAAGGTCGGGTAATACTGCGAGTAATTACAACCGCTAAAAACACCGTTAGCGCCACCGCGACCGCCAGAGTCGCAATGACGGTTTCGCGGGTATCTTCGTAGGCTGCCTCGGCCTGTACCGTTGCATCCTTAACGCCGCGATCATTAATAAGGTTTAACTCTATTAGCTGGCGCGTCATCTGATCCGCGAGGGGGTTTAACTGGCTCTCAATTCGGGCCTTGGCCTGCTCATACTGCCCTGCCTTCACCAGCCCAAGCAGCTGCTGGGAACCGGCAAAATAGGCAACTTTTGTGGTTATAAGCTCGTCGAACAAGCGCTGCTCATCCGCCTCGCTGATCAGTGCTTTATAGCGCTGCTGGTTGGTATTGACCGTCGCTTCCAGCTCCACCAGCCTGGCTTCGGAACGCGCCAGGGCCTCGGGGGAACTGTCAATAAGGGTGCGCAGGGTGAATAGACGAAAGTGCATCAACGATAGATTCAAGTCGGCGATAGCCTCAACGGCCGGCAACCACTGCTCGCTGATCTCGCGCTCCTCCTGCTTCATTTTGTGAATGTTTAGCAGCGAGGCTCCACCCAGCAAAAACATAATTAACACCAACATCGCAAACGCCAGGGTCAAACGCACACCTATGGGAATATTTCGCAT
>CBINKF010000494.1:0-3030 GCA_966251115.1 uncultured Cellvibrio sp. | reverse complement strand
CTTAACGCCAAGAGTTTCGCCGCTGGCAGCGCCAAAAGCAGGAGCGCCACCGCAATTGCGCACCAGATGCGAGCAAGATAAATACCCGATCGATTCAGGGTAAAAATTGTACTTTCGCCCATTATCCACAGAAGCTGTGAATAACTCTGTGCATGACTACTTGGTAAGGGGGGCCAGGGGGCGGAAATACTGGTGCTGACAAAACTGTCTATTTGCTATGCACCTCTGGCACATGGTTTAGCCGCTGCACAATAAGCCCGCCAAGTGCACAATTAAATACGGCTAAGCTGTTGATTTAGGAGGCAATTGGTTTAGCGAATAAACACTTGGCTCACTGATAAAAATTAACCGACAAAGATGTAGATAAATACGCCAACCGCTCTGATTAAGTGCCGGACAAGTGGAATTCTGCGTAACGGCACATGGTTAAATGGCGCCAGCCTTGATAGGCTTTACCCGCTCTGCTTACCAACTCTCCCCTGGGTGAGCAGGCCCAGATAAAAATCATTTAATTAGAAATGCTCACAACTTCAGGCACCCGGAATCCCGCGCGGCTGCCAGCTAACCTCACACTGACCGGGCACTGGCCTTGCGCTGGCTGATCCAGAGTGAATTTAGCTGCAGTCTCAGGGGTTAAAGGCAAAGCCTGACCATCAACCAAAAGCGCTCTAATCGGCACGGCGGCTGTTCTCTATCGCCGGTCCCAGAGCTTGTCATCCGCCCTGGCGCAAGCTGGGTCGTAAAACAATAACCAGCGACAAATTCGCTTTTGTTGAAAGGACAAGACCATGTCTTTATTTCAAACCCGCGCTTTGCTAGCGTCGGCGCGTCCCTGCGCCAAAATCCTGGCCCTGGCCAGTTTGAGCTTAGGTATGTCGCTCAATACCCAGGCCAGTTGTCTGTACAAAATCACCAACGAGTGGAACAGCGGTTTTACCGCCAGCGTCACAGTGACCAACTCCGGCACCAGCGCCACCAGTGGCTGGAGCGTAAGCTGGAACTACACCGGCGGCGATCGGATTACCAACAGCTGGAACGGCAACTTCGCCGGCACCAACCCCTACACTGTCACCAACCTCAGTTGGAATGGCAGCCTGCAGCCAGGTCAAAGCGCCGAGGTTGGCTTTCAGGGAAACAAAGGGGGCAGCAGCGCTGAAATTCCGCCATTGAGCGGCAGCCTGTGCGAAGGCACCAGCTCCTCCAGCGCGCCCAGCTCCAGTTCGTCGGTGCCAAGCTCGTCTTCCTCTAGCTCATCTTCATCCAGTTCTTCTTCATCCAGCTCGTCATCTTCAAAATCTTCCCTGTCCAGCAGCTCCTCATCGAGCCTGCCGAGCAGCAGTTCCAGCTCATCCAAAAGCTCGTCATCAGTGAGTTCATCATCGGCAAGCTCGTCGTCCTCGGTGATTGGCAGCGGCGACTGGCTGCATGTCGAGGGCAACCGGGTGGTGGATAAAAACGGTCGCGCAGTGTGGATGACCGGCGCCAACTGGTTTGGCTTTAATGCCTCCGAGCGGGTTTTCCACGGCTTGTGGAGCGCCAATCTGCACACCATGATGCAGCAGATTGCCGATCGCGGTATTAACGTCATTCGAGTGCCCATCTCCACCCAGCTGCTCTACGAGTGGAAAAACGGCATCTTCCTCACCCCCAACGTCAACACCTATGTGAATAAGGATCTGGAAGGCCTGAACTCGCTGCAGATTTTTGACAAGGTGCTGGAAGTAGCCAATGAAAAAGGCATCAAGATTCTGCTGGATGTACACAGCGCCAAGGCCGACAACTCCGGCCACGTCTACCCGCTGTGGTACGACGACACCTATACCGAGGCGATTTTTTACGAGACCTGGGAATGGGTGACCGAGCGCTACAAAAACAACGACACCCTGATCGCCTTCGACTTGGAAAATGAGCCTCACGGCAAAGCCCACGCCCAGAGCGATGCCGCGCGCTGGGACAACTCCAGCCATGCCAACAACTGGAAACGTGTGGCGCAAGAGGCCTCGCGCCGTATTCTGGCGATAAACCCCAATATGCTGATTTTGATTGAGGGTGTTGAGGTATATCCCAAAGACGGCGTCAATTGGGAATCCAAAAACGAGGCGGATTACTTCTTCACCTGGTGGGGCGGCAACCTGCGCGGCGTGCGCAACTACCCGGTGCTTGTCCCCGGCCATCAGTCGCAGATTATGTACTCGCCCCACGACTATGGTCCGTCAGTCTGGGCGCAGTCCTGGTTCTACGATGGCTTTACCAAAGACACATTGATTAACGATGTCTGGTACGACAACTGGCTGTATATCCGCGACGAAAATATCGCTCCGCTGCTGATCGGCGAATGGGGCGGCTTTATGGACGGCGGTAAAAATGAGGCCTGGATGAACGACCTGCGCGATCTGCTGGTGGAGAAAAAAATTCACCACACCTTCTGGTGTATCAACCCCAACTCGGGCGATACCGGCGGCCTGATCGGCTACGACTGGGCCACCTGGGATGAAACCAAATACGCGCTGTTTAAAACCTCGCTCTGGACATCCGCCGGCGGCAAATTTGTCGGCCTGGACCAGGACACCCCGCTGGGCGCGACAGGTCTCTCGGTTAACCAATACTACAGCCAGGGCGGCAGCCAGCCTGTTGGCGACTAAAGCCACTCAAGTTTCCGGTGGTGGAGTCTTGCCCGGTTTTCGAGCTGGGCTTTTTATCGCCCACACCGGAGCCATTTAAAATAAATAAGGAGTTTGTATGAACAAGCTTTCTCTGCTGTGCCTGAGCGGCCTGGTCTGCTCACTGGCCAGCCTGGGCGCCAAGGCCGAAAACTTTGCCTATGGCGAAGCCCTGCAAAAATCCATCTACTTTTACGAGGCCCAGGAAGCCGGGCCCAAGCCCAGCTGGAACCGGGTACCCTGGCGCGGCGATTCGGTGCCTGACGATGGCGCCGATGTCGGCCTGGATCTGCGCGGCGGCTGGTTTGATGCTGGCGACCATGTCAAATTCGGCTTCCCCATGGCCGCCTCCACCTCCCTGCTCGCCTTG
>CBINKF010000493.1:0-3045 GCA_966251115.1 uncultured Cellvibrio sp. | reverse complement strand
CACCACCAGCATGCGCAGCGCGCCGTCGGTGAGGGTAAAGGCCCAGTAGTTGGCGGTGATCAGGGCGTATTGGCGAATGGCGTTGGCCATTAAAAATTTCCAATTTTGTTAAGGGTTAACTGTCTTTATTGAATAAGAGATGCATTAGTTTAATAAACATTAAATGCAGATAAATTCCGTACTGGCTATTTCACCTTTTAGTTCAAACCATTGCTGTACAAATTGCAAAACTTCTGCAATCGCAACTGCTCCGTGTGAGGTGGTATTGCAAAAAGCGCCGGGCGTATCGCCCGACATATCTAATTCGATACAAATCCAATCCATCGCATCCTCCCACTCTTCACTGTAAGGCCCAAAACAGGCGAAAAGGTCTATTCGCTTGCGAACATATGCCTCTAATGTGGCCTGATGTTCTTCCGCGAAAGGAGAGTTTGTTTCGAGAATGACGCTATTCATTAACAAATTAATTTTTTGATGGAGTCATGCCGCGCCCACCAACCGCGCCAATTCCACCGTGCGATTGGCGTAGCCCCATTCGTTGTCGTACCAGGCGTAGATTTTTACCTGGGTGCCGTTTATTACCATGGTGGATAGCGCATCGACTATGGAGGAGAGCGGGTTGCCGCAAAAATCGCTGGAGACCAACGGCCGCGTCTCGTAGCCGAGGATGTCTTTTAAATAGGTTTCGCTGGCGTTTTTTAATAGCGCATTCACTTCCTCCACGCTGGTGGCGCGCTCCACTTCAAACACGCAGTCGGTGAGCGAACCGGTGGCGAGCGGCACGCGCACCGCATGGCCATTCAGGCGGCCGCGCAGCTCGGGGAAAATTTCGGCAATGGCAGTGGCCGAGCCGGTGCTGGTGGGAATTAAATTGGAGTGGGCGGCGCGCGCGCGGCGCAGGTCTTTGTGCGGCTGATCGAGAATCGACTGGGTGTTGGTTAAATCGTGAATGGTGGTGATGGCGCCGTGTTTAATACCCAGGTTTTGGTGAATCACTTTTACCACCGGCGCTAAACAGTTAGTGGTGCAGCTGGCGGCGGTGACTATGCGGTGCTCGGCGGGGTTAAAAATATGCTGGTTAACGCCCATCACAATATTCACCGCGCCCGCCTCTTTAACCGGCGCGCTCACCACCACCCGCTTAACGCCCTGATCCAAATAGGCCTGCAGCAATTTTACCTCGCGCATTTTGCCGCTGGATTCAATCACCAGATCGCAATTACTCCTGTCGGTATCGCCTATGGCTTTATTGCGCGTAAACGCGATGCGCTGGCCATCGACATAAATCGCGCCCTCGTCGGCGCGGGTTTCCATCGCCCACTGGCCCTGCACCGAATCGAATTTAAGCAGATGGGCAAAGGTGGCGGCGTCGCCGGCGGGGTCGTTGATCTGCACAAATTCCAGCTCGGGGAAGTCCCAGGCGGCGCGCAGCGCCAGGCGACCAATACGGCCAAAACCATTAATGCCTACTTTGATTTTTTTCATTACGCAATTTCCACAAAAATTAAATCGGGTTCCACAAAAATTGAATCAGATTCAACAAAAGGTTGATCAGGCGCGCACCAGGGTGCCGCTTAACTGAGTGCTGGGGGCGACTGTGTTAAATACTGTGCCGTACTTGCGCACATTGTCGTGCAGCAGCACCAGGCGCTTATCGGATTCGTCGCTGTCGACGCGAATTTCGTAGGTGATGGATTCCATTTTGGGCGGCACATCCTGGCGCACGCCCTCGAGTTTTACCGTCACGCCGCGCAGTTCAAATTTTAAAATCGGTGTGACCCGCTCTATGCCCTTAATCATGCAGGCGGCGAGCGCGGCCAGCAGCAGCTCGGCGGGATTAAAGGCATCGCTGCGCCCGGCCAGGCAGGTGTCTATCTCCAGACTCGCCTGCTTGCACTGGGCACTGCTGCCCTGGGCATCGCGGCGTTGCGCGCTAACGTGAAAAACCATCTTGGGTGCATTGCTCATAATCACCTCCAATTGCGTTGTTTAATTCGGCTATCAGCAACAGGCTTTGCTCGCCTGCAGCCGCGCCACATCCGCTGCCAGCCACTGGCCATTGCCCTTGGCCAACAGGTGCACCGCGGCACAGGCCCAGTCGGGTAAATCCGGGTGCAGCTGGTAGTAAATCCACTGGCCGCGGCGCTCGTCCTGCAGCAGGCCGCTTTCGCGCAGCAGCGCCAAATGGCGGCTGATTTTCGGCTGGCTCAAATCCAGCGCCTGGGTCAGGTCGCACACACACAACTCGCCCTGGCTGGCCAGCAGCAGGGCAATACGGGCGCGGGTGCTATCGGCCAATGCCTTGGCAAAGCTGGCTGGGTCTAGGTTGATCATAGGCTTAAGGATATATGGAAAATCGAATATATGGATTGTCGCATATCAAATGTTGCAAAGGTGTTACAGGGCGATTGGGTTTGTGCCGCAAATAACTTTGACTAAGGCTTATTGCGCAAAAAATCCAACACCGCTTTCATCCCGGGCGTTAACTGCTTTTGCCGGTGCAGCAAAATACTGAACTGCCGCTGCAGTGGCCCAAGGCCAGTGTTGAGCGCGATGAGCTTGCCGTTGGCGAGTTCGTCTTCCAGCATCAGTCGCGACAGGCAGGCGATGCCCAGGCCCTGGATGGCGCTCTGCTTGATGGCCTGGTGGTCGTTAAATTCAAATTGGCTTTTTAATTGATGCAGGTGCGGCAGCAGCAATTGCTCCAGCGCCTCGCGGGTGCCGGAGCCCGGCTCGCGCAGCAGCCATTGCGCCTGGGCTAATTGCGCCATGCTCAGCGGCCCGCGCTTGGCCAGCGCTGCCAGGGGATGTTCGCGGCCTACCACTAACAGCAACTCGTCCGGCATCCAGGGGATCACCTCCACATCGGGGCGATGGCAGGGGCCTTCGATCAGGCCGAAATCCACCTCAAAGTTGGCCACCTTGGCGGCTATCTCGGCGGTGTTGGCTACTTTGATTTGCACCGGCGGGCTGGCATCGCCCGGTTGGTGGCCGCGGCTGCGCCAGTAGTCCGCCAGCAGCCTGGGCAGCAGATAGTTGCCAATG
>CBINKF010000492.1:0-3054 GCA_966251115.1 uncultured Cellvibrio sp. | reverse complement strand
CAGTATTGCACCAGGTACGCCGCGTTTGATCTCCAGTGGCAAGCCAGCAACGGCGACCAGTACGCTGAGTTTCCTTTCTACCGCCAATGCCTTTGACGGCGATACCAGCACCTACTGGGAAAGCAACAGCAATGCTTTCCCCCAGGCGCTAACAGTTGATCTGGGTGGTGTTAACTACGTGAGCAAGCTGGTGCTCAAGCTACCCAATAATTCTGCCTGGGAAGCGCGCACGCAAACTCTGTCGGTATTAACCAGCCAGGACGGCAGCAGCTTTACCCAACTGTTAGCCTCCCAGGGTTATTTGTTTGATTACGCCACCGGCAATCAGGTAAGCATCGCGGTGCCAGATACGGCGGCGCGCTATGTGCGTATTCAAGTCACTGGCAATACCGCTTGGCCGGCAGCACAAATCGCCGAGATGGAAGTGACGGGTTACCCCAACCCTGTGCCGCCGTCAATGCCCACTGGTTTGGCAGTTGGTGGCGGTTCCGACGTGAGTGTTTACCTGTCCTGGAGTGCAAGCACTGGCTCGGCCAGCAGCTACGAGATTCTGCGCAACGGTGTGCAAGTGGGTACCTCCACCGCCAATAGTTATTTGGATACTGGCCTGACGCCAGCAACGACTTATAGCTATGCCGTGCGTGCAGTCAATGAGTTCGGCAAGTCGGCACTGAGCAACAGTGTGCAGGCAACTACGCTGGATGAAATTACCGGCCCGGATACCAGCGCCCGCGGCGCCACTATGCCCTACGTGATTCTCCAGGCGGAAGACGGCACCATCGGCGGCGGCGCGGTCAAGCTTGCGCCCAATCGCACCATTGGCGATCTCGCCGGTGAGGCCTCGGGTCGCAGCGCGGTTACGCTCAATACCAACGGTGCCTATGTGGAGTGGCAAACAACCACTAACACCAACACCCTGGTGACGCGCTTCTCAATTCCCGATGCGGCAGGCGGTGGGGGTACCACAGCGACGCTGAATATCTATGTTGATGGTCAATTTGAAAAAGCCATTACCTTCAGCTCCAAATACGCCTGGCTCTACGGGGATGAAACCAGCCCCAACAACAATCCCAGCGGGCAGGCGCGTCATATTTACGATGAAGCCAATATCATGTTCGATCGCACTATCCCGGCGGGCAGCACCATTCGCCTGCAAAAAGATGGTGAAAACAGCTCGCAATATGCCATCGACTTTATCAGCCTGGAGCAGGTGGCTCCGCTGCCTAACCCCAACCCGGCGCAGTATGTGGTGCCCCAGGGCTTTACTCATCAAGACGTGCAAAACGCGCTGGATCAGGCGCGAATGCAAAACCTGGCTGGCGTTTACCTGCCCGCCGGTGTTTACCAAACCAGCAACAAGTTCCAAATCTATGGCAAGCCTATAGTGGTGACTGGAGCTGGCCCTTGGTACACCCGTTTTGAAACGCCGCAAAACCAAAGTAATACCGATGCCGGCTTTATGGCAGGCAATACTGCCAATGGCTCTACCTTTAGCAACTTCAGCTTCTTTGGCAACTACACCAGTCGCATCGATGGCCCGGGCAAGATGTTTGATTTTAATGGCGTGTCGGATATGACTATCGACAACGTCTGGGCTGAACACCAGGTGTGCCTGTTGTGGGGTGCCAATACCCATAATACCACGGTGAAAAACTCACGCATCCGCGACCTGTTTGCCGACGGTGTTAACTTCACCAATGGCAGCAGCGGCAACCATGTGTTTAACAACGAAGCGCGCTCGACCGGAGACGATAGCTTTGCGTTGTTTGCTGCAACCGATGGTGCGGGTGGCATAGTGCAAAACAACCTGTTCGAGAACTTGACAGCCATGACACCCTGGCGTGCCGCTGGTCTGGCAGCCTATGGTGGCCAGGGCAACACCTTCCGCAATATCCTGGTGGAAGACACCCTGACTTACTCAGGTTTGACCGTGAGTTCGCTCGACTTTGGCTATGCCTTTACCGGCTTTCAGGAATCGCCCACCACCAACTTCGACAACATCACCCTGTTGCGTACCGGTGGTCACTTCTGGGGCCAACAGGTGTTCCCGGCACTGTGGATGTTCTCGGCGTCGTCCACCTTCCGCGGTATCCGCTTCAGCGGCCTGGAAATCTATGATTCCACCTATGCGGGCATCATGTTCCAGACCATGTATTCGGGCGGGACTTACAAAAACGTATTTGAGAACCCCATTTTCACCAACACCAAGGTGCAGGGTTCGCAAAAATCCAACGATGCCTACAACGATCGTTCGGGTTACGGCATCTGGTGTAACCCCATGCCCGAAGCGGGTCAGGGCCCAGGCGTAGGGACGGCAACCTTTAATGGCCTGCAGTTAATTAACAACGCCATTAATACCTACAACCCCTGTGCGGATTTCTCGATGGTTGTGAATCCCTAGGCAGTAGTGCCCAAAGGGGGCCAAAGCCCCACTTTCAAAGAGACCCGCCCAGGCGGGTCTCTTTGTTTTTTTACGTTCGAGTGGATTTGAGATTTGTGCGTGAGTTGGATTTTGGGGACTGGCAAGCCAGCGCCACTGGAGTATAGTTAGGTCCCGCAGCCGCGATTCGGGCGCCAAACCTGGGGCTCGGTGCTGTTGCCGGACTGGATCTGACAGACACAGGATTTAGTCCCTACCCAGAATAATGCCAACAACTATGGGCTAAATGATGATAGGTATTAAAGAAATCGCCAAAGAAGCGAAAGTCTCCCCCGCAACTGTCTCCCGTGTTCTCCGCACTCCCGAATTGGTAACCGAAGCAAAACGCAATCGTGTATTGGAAGTGGTCAAACGCACCGGCTATACCCCCAATAGTCTCGGGGTGAGTTTGCGCATGTCCAAAACCTACAACCTGGTGGCGATAATTCCCGACGCTATCAGCGTATTTAATTATCCAGTCATTCGCGCGGTGGAAAGTATTGCGCTGGAAAATGGTTACTCACTGTTATTGGGTGATACCCAGGAGAAGGAAGCGCGCGAGCGCTCTTTTGCCAATATGGTGCGCTCGCGCCAGGCTGACGGCATACTGCTTTTTTGCTCGCGCCTGCCATTTG
>CBINKF010000491.1:0-3064 GCA_966251115.1 uncultured Cellvibrio sp. | reverse complement strand
GCCATTTCTTCGGGTGAGTTGACGTGGGAGACGCGCTCTACGGCCTGTTCGATAATCGGGCCTTCGTCCAGATCGGCGGTGACAAAGTGGGCGGTGGCGCCGATCAGTTTTACGCCGCGATCATAGGCCTGGTGGTAGGGTTTGGCACCTTTAAAGCCGGGTAAAAACGAGTGGTGAATATTGATCGCGCGACCGTTAAGTTTTTTGCAAAGATCATCCGACAGGATTTGCATATAGCGCGCCAGCACCAAAAAGTCCGCCTGCAGATCCTGCATCAGTTGCCACAGCTGAGCCTCTTGTTGCGGTTTGGTGTCGGCGGTGATCGGCAAGTAATGGAACGGCAATTGATACCACTCAGTGAGGTCGCGCATCACATTGTGGTTGGACACTACGCCGACAATATCAATCGGCAGTGAGCCGTTTTTCCAGCTGTTGAGCAGCGCATTCAAACAGTGGCCCCACTGGGAAACCGCAATCAACACGCGCGGCTTACTGCCACTGTCAAAAATGTTCCAGTCCATTTTGTACTGCTCGCCCAAGGGCTTAAACAGCGAGCGGATCTGGCTGAGGTTATAGCCGTCCGGGCACTCGAACACGGTGCGCATAAAAAAGCGGCGGCGCTCCACATCTTCAAACTGGGAGGACTCTTTAATGTTAAAGCCCAGGGTGGCAAACAGGGTGGCAACGGCGGCCACTAAGCCTTTGGAATCCTGGCAGCTGAAGGTTAAAACAATTTCTTTTACGGCGGACATGGGAGTTTCCATTCTTGGCGACAAATCAGCCGCCAAGCCTAGGGGATGCGCGGGCGCAATTCAAGCGTGCAGGCCGCTTTCCCGGGCTTTCAGCTTTTGTCGCCAGAGTGTGTAAATTTTGCCTGGCAGCACCGGCAACTGCTTCAGCTGGCTGCTAGACTCAATCGCAGAATAACGAATCACCCGACATTTTTGGAGGTGACCCATGTTTGGAGGCGACCTATGACTTCAGGCTGGTTAAATAGTGTTCGCTATGCCAGCAGTTATTCCGGGCAAGGGCGGCGAATCCTCGCTGCCTTATTATTATTCGGCAGCTGCCCCAGCGCGCTTGCCTTTAATAGCAGTAACAGTAGCAATGATGCCGATTTGCTTAGTCTCTCCCTAGAGGAGCTGCTGCAGGTTCCCGCCACCAGTTATCGCGACTCAGTGGTTCGCGCGCGCGATTTAAAACGTGCCGCCGTTACCCAACAGGACGCGATTGTCAGTGAGGATATTGCCGATTTCCCCGATTTAAACCTGGCCGAAGCATTACAGCGCATACCCGGCATAGCCATTAGTCGCGAGGGCGGAGAAGGTCGTCAGATTACCTTGCGCGGCCTCAGCCCCAATTTTTCGCGGGTGACAATTAATGGTATGGAGGCCTTGGCCCAAAGTGCCTCCACGCTGGACAGCCGCAATACCATCTCCACCAGCCGGGCTTTTGATTTCAATGTATTTTCTGCCGATTTATTCAGCCAGCTGACGGTGGTTAAAAGCTATAGCGCAGACAAGGTTGAAGGCGGCATTGGCTCCACAGTGGAATTGCGTACCCCAAAACCCTTCGACTTCGGCGGTTTTAAAGCCAACGCCAGTTTGAAACTGGGCGACAACCAATACACCAACGACAGTAAACCCCAGTTGTCGCTGCTGGTTTCCAATACCTGGGATAATTTTGGTGCTCTGGCCGCCCTCGCCTACAGCGAGCGAGACACGGTCGAGCAAGGTTACAGCACCAGCCGCTGGCGCACTCGCACTACGACTGATATTGGCCCCGATATAGATGCGCAAACTGCCGCAATTTTAGCGGGCGGTGTGGATGGAAACCCGGCAACCAGCAGCGATAACCTCTGGTTTGCGCGTCTTAATCGCTACTCCTATTGGGCCAATACGCAGCAGCGCCTGGGGTTTAACTCCAGCCTGCAATTTAAAAGTGACGACAAACTCCACCTTACACTGGATATGTTTTACGGCGAGTTCAACAACAACAAAAGCGAGCATCACCTGGCAACGGACGGTTCGGCGTCAACTGCCCTGGGCCGCGTAGACGCCCTGGAATACATCCAGCACAAGGGCGACCTGCAAGTAGTGTACGGCGAATTCAGCAATGTTGATTTGGTTTCCGAAAGCCGAATTGATCAAGAGGACACTCAATTTTATAACCTCGCACTCAATGGCGACTGGCAACTATCAGATAAATTAAAAGCCACAGCTATGATCGGCAGATCCAGCTCGCAGCTGCAAACGCCTGTTAGCGATAAAGTCTATTTGGAACATACCGGAGGCATTACTACCGATTTTCGCCAGGACAGGTTTTACGGCAAAAACACTTACGATTTTGATACCACCGATCCGGCCAATTGGTCACTGCGCGAATTGGATTTTCGCGAAGTCGAAAAAAAAAGCGCAATTAATCAGGCCAAAGCCGCACTAAAATTTCAACTAAACCCCCAAGCCAGTCTTACCCTGGGCCTAGCCACTACTGCGTTTTACAGCGACAAAGGCGAGCGTACCGACGATGATTTTGTACGGGTTCAACCCACACCCATTAATAACGGCGTGACTGATCAAATAACTGGATTATCCAGCCTTTTTAGCGCGCACAAGGACTTCGCCTGGATCAGCGGAAATGTCAAAGCCGCACAAGCTTTTTACGGCTTAACCGGCAAGCTGGACTCAAGCAACCAGCTGGACTCCAAAACCTTTGCCATTAACGAGCAAACCCGCGGAGCCTACGCGCTCTATACCTGGGAGGGAGAGGTATTTAACAATAGTATTCGCGGCAACCTCGGTGTGCGCTATTTCCAAACCCAGGTGACGGCACGGGGCATTCTGCAAGCAACTCAAATCAAAAAAAGCGGTGACTATTCCGATGTGCTTCCCGCGGCAAACCTTACCTGGAACCTGGGAAAGCAAAGCCTGATTCGCGTCAGTGCAAGCCAAAACATCACACGCCCCGACACCGATCAGCTATCGCCCTCGGCCCTTATCCGCAACGACCCCAACGGCCCTTCGGGCTTGTCCATTCAGGCGGGCAACCCGGATTTGCAGCCGAT
>CBINKF010000490.1:0-3072 GCA_966251115.1 uncultured Cellvibrio sp. | reverse complement strand
GGCGCGCAAGCCGGCTTCGTAAATGACTATCCACTGGGTGAGGATTAACACCGGTGCGGTAATCACCAAATATTCAGCGGCGAACTTTACCACTTGGGCATCCGGGTTGATCCAGCCCACCCAGGTTGCCGCACCGCCGCCAAAGGCGAGCATAAACGGCAGCATAGTCGCACTGCCCACGACTAAAGTGACAGCCAAGGTGCGCTGGCAGCGGGCGTAGTCGCGCGCGCCTATATATTGCGCGAGCAAAATACTGCAACCCGTCGCCAGCCCGCTCATCAGCACCAGCAACAAAAAGTGCATCTTGGCCGCCAGGCCCACGGCCGCTATGGCGGCGGAGCCAAGTACACCCACCATCACCACATCGGCCATACCCAACAGCGATTGCAGCAACATTTGCGCTGCCACCGGCAAGGCCAGGCTGAGGATGCTGCGCCAGAGTTGTTTGCGCTGGGAAAAATCAAGGACGGGAGAATGCGGCGGGCTCAAACGCTAACTCCGGGGGTTCGAATAAGCGACCAATTATAAAGTAATGGCTTCCCGACTAGTGTTAATAAGTGGTAAGCCAGTGCCAGATCCCGGCGGATCTCAACATGGGACGCGCGTTTAGCAGCCAATTAACAATTCTTAAAAAGACAAACCCCCGCCGCTCGCTAGACTTTGCAAAAGGCAATGCTCCTAAAACGCCCCGACTTTCGTTTCAACAACAATAAAGTGTTTACTTATGACAAACATTCCCCAAGCGCCCAGCCAACTAGCACCAGCCAAACCCGACCGCATCCACATGGTCGATGCCCTGCGCGGTTTCGCCCTGCTCGGATTATTTTTGGTTCACTGCGTCGAGCGCTTTGAACTCTACTGGTTGGACCCCAAACCCGATGCAGTTTTCAACACCGTATTTTTCTTTTTTGCCGGCAAGGCCTATGCGATTTTCGCCCTGCTGTTTGGCCTGAGCTTTTTTATCATCATGGATCGCCAGGCGCAAAAAGGTGTGGATTTTACCGGCCGCTTTATCTGGCGCTTAACCGTGCTGCTGGGCATAGGCTTTTTGCACACGCTGTTATACCTGGGGGATATTCTTGAAGTATTGGCGCTGATCGGCTTGGTGTTGGTCGTTGCCTGGCGCTGGAGCAACAAATGGCTATTAATCGTCGCCGCCATTTGCGCCCTGCAGCCGGTGATGCTTTTTCACCTTTGGGCAGCCCTAACCCAGCAGCCCTTTGGCAACGCCAATCCGCTCCACTGGGCCATGTTTGTCCCGGCCTATGGCAACTTAGTTCACGCTGATTTTTGGCAAACCCTCGCCAGCAACGCCTGGACCGGCAACAGCGCCAAGCTGATGTTTTTTGTGGAATCCTGGCGCGGCATTTTATTAATCAGTTTATTTATGGTCGGCCTGGTGTTGGGCCGCCTTGGCTTCTTTAATCAACCGGAAAAATTTGCTCGCGGTCGCCGCCAGGTTTTTATTCTCGCTCTGCTCGGCTCGATAATTTTTTTCAGCCTGCAAAAATACGTGGCCAGCCTGCCCGGGGCCAACTTTGTCGGCCTGAGCAAATATTATTTAGATAATTTACTCGACGCCTACGCCAGCACCTCGATTATGACCCTGTGGGTTGTGATTTTTATCTGGCTCTACCAACTCCCCAGCATCAGCCAATGGCTGCGCCTACTCGCCCCCTGCGGCCGCATGAGCCTGAGTATTTATTTAGCGCAAGCGATTATCTGCATTCCCCTCTTCTACCCCTTCGGCCTCAGCTGGTACAACAGCATCAGCTCCGCCCATGCCCTATTGTTCGGCTTCGCTGTCTACGGCTGCCTGATGGCAGCTGCGCATTGGTGGATTAAGCGCTTTTATTACGGCCCAGCGGAATGGGTTTGGCGAGCAGCGACCTATACAACATTGAAGGTGCCGTTTAAGCGGAAGCTGGATTAAAAATCTACGATGCCCTCTTACATCCAGGCAGAAACAAGGCTGGAATAGCACAGCGTCTTCGAAGCTGTGCGTCAATCACGATCTCGTCACCATGGAGACAGCGAAGAATCAAACGGAATCGCGCACCGATTCGCACGGCGTTGTATATAGCAATGCTCAGTGCAATCCGGTGATAAAGCGGTTTTACCAAAAGCTGGTTGCGCAGGGTAAGCACAAAAAGGTTGCGCTTACTGCCTGCATGCGAAAGATAGTGACGATTTTAAATGCCATGGTGCGGGATAATTGCGAGTGGCAAGCAGGCTAAATTTACGTTGCAGGTAGAGTAGATTTTGATTTGTTGTACTCCGATCTATCTATTAATCCGGCAATAAAGAATACAGCTTATGCGGCGTAAGCAATATGCTTGTTTTTAAATAATTCTTTACTCGTTTTGGGTTCCTTTGCAGCATCCTCATGTGCTTTTTGGTTTTATCTGTTAACTGCTTTCCACTTCGTGCAGGCAGACCGCTATGCACACCATTTTCAAATCACCGCTCAAATACCCATCCGGATTTAATTCAGATGAATATGCCGGCAAGTAAAAAACGTCAATCACGCTTTTGTGATCCTCCAGCCACTCCTTAACCGGAGCACAATGATGTGCTCGTAAATTATCCAATATCATGATCATTTTTCGCTTTGCATCTTTCAATAACCGAACAAAAAATCGATCAGCACATCGCATTCATGGTGCCTTCGAAAAATCAAAATCGAATCTTTCCTTGATTGGTAATCACTAAAATCATATTGATCGATTCACGATTAGCATTTAATCGTATTGTGGGAGTTTTTCCCTTGGGAACATAACCACGCTCATTCTGGCTGTCGTTTCGCAATCCTGTCTCATCGTCCCAGTCAATCTCAGCATTTTCACGTTTTGCTTGCGCTTGAATCTGTGGACATTCCTCCTCTAGCCATTTCTTTACTTCTGGCGCTCGCTGTTCATACGCATGCTTTTGCGGCTTCTGTGGTGTCATACCCCAACGCTTCAGATATTCACCCACGGTGCGAATCGGCATTGTAGTTTTTGTTTCTTGCTTAATAAATTCCTGTACACTTTTTCTTGTCCATAAGGCGTATGCTAATTTAAATTGATCGGG
>CBINKF010000489.1:0-3073 GCA_966251115.1 uncultured Cellvibrio sp. | reverse complement strand
AACCTTTGGCGAGAGATCTACCCGGCCAATCCCTGCAGCAGTTAAGTCGTCGCGGTAAATACCTGCTGTTGCAGTTCGACACAGGCACTGCACTTATTCACCTGGGCATGTCGGGCAGCCTGCGCATTGTGAGGCCTGACGAGCCACCGCTGTTCCACGACCATTTTGATATCCACTTTGGCCAGCAGGTTTTACGCTACTGCGACCCGCGCCGCTTTGGCTGCCTGCTGTGGGAGATGGGCGATATCAGCCAGCACGCGCTGCTGCGCGACCTGGGACCGGAACCGCTGACGGATGATTTTACCCCCGAGTATTTGTATGAGCGCAGCCGCAAGCGCACCCAGGCGGTCAAGCAGTTCATCATGGACAGTAAAATCGTGGTGGGAGTGGGCAATATCTACGCCAACGAGTCGCTGTTTATGGCGGGTATCAAACCCATCCGCAAAGCGGGTGCGCTGACGCGCAAAAACTGCGAGGAATTGGTTGAGCACATCAAGTTTGTGCTGCAGCGCTCCATTACCCAGGGCGGCACGACACTGCGCGATTTTGTCGGCGGCGACGGCAAGCCCGGCTATTTTCAACAGCAGCTGCTGGTTTATGGTCGCGGCGGTGAACCCTGCACCGTCTGCAAAAAGCCGCTAAAAGAAGTGCGGATGAACGACCGCACCACGGTTTATTGTGTGGACTGCCAAAAATAACCCAGTGATCGCCAGCCCGGGGCTGGCTGGCGCAGGCCTGGATGGCCAGGGTTACAGGGTTTTTAAATATTCCATCAAAGCGCGCGCCCCGGCTTTGTCATCGCTCCAATCCAGCTTGTAGGTTTTACCGCCTTCCTTCACCAAACCGCTATGCCCTTTGGCATTGAGCGCCGGCAGGGCGCGGGTGTCAAATTCCACCGCCTGGCTCAGGCTTTGGCTAAATTTCACATCCTCTGCACGCCAGACAAAACCCAGTTTGTCCTGATCATACTCCTCGATGCCGCGCAAAAATTTGGTCGGCCTTTCGCTGGCCACCAGCAGGTGGTAGAGGGTGGGCACCGAGCCGTTGTGCAAGTAGGGCGCCTGGGCCCAAACACCGCTGAGCGGGCGCGCGTTGTAACCGCGCTGCTGCGCTAGGGCGCGCATGCTCAGGGATTTTTTATCGGCGAGTGAAACACCTTCAAATTCGGCGCAGGGTTTTACCGGCTTGCCTTCAAGTTCAATGACCGTGTCTTTATTGCACAGGCTGTAAAAGCCGGAGCGCGCGCCGCGCTCGGTAATCCAGTTAACTATATTGGCGCGCTCCATGGGGGTGCCCAGATTGCTGTACACCTTGCCGTTGTGGGGCTGGTGACAATCGGCGCAATTGGCGCTGAAAAGCACCTGGCCCTGGCGCGCCAACTGCTCATCCACCGCAAAGGGGTAGGGATTGGCTGGCAGGTCCACCAGCAGCTCATCGGCAAAGGCCGCCACGCGCAAATCGGTGTTGGCTAATCCGAGGGTGAGCTCGGCGGCTATATTGCGGTACATGGGAATGGGCACACTGCCGTTCCATTGGCCACCGCCGTTGATGAGTTCTTTATGGTCGCTGCTCCAGGAGGCTTTGCGTTTGCCCTGCTCCCACACCGACATAAAATCCGCCAGGCCCTGGGTGGTGGGTAAAACCACCGAGGCAAACCAGCCGAGCACCGGTTTCTTTTTGATATCGGCATAGGCGTTGGCGGTGCTCAGGCCGGTGGCATCGACCATACCGGGAATACCTGCGTGCATTTGCGTTTTAAAGTCGGCGTAGTTTTTTACCAGCAGTGCGCTTAGGGCGCTGTCGTCAGCGGCAACGCGCCGCACAAAGGCGGGAATTAACTGTGCCGCCTGCTGTTTAAATTGGGCAATTTGCGCCGCTTCATAGTCAGCATCGAAATGCTGATTGCCAAATTGATAATTGTTGTAAAAAAAGTGGCTGTCGCTGGTGTGAACTTTATCGACTTGGGTGAGAATTTTTTCAATCAGCTGGGCCATAGCGGCTGGCTTAGGTTGGCGGATATCTCCCCCCAGCAGCTGTGTCACTGTGGCAGTGAGCTTGGTGCGCATTAGCGGGAAGTTAAAGCGCGTATTAACGCCGCCTTCCAAATATTCAAAACTGCCATCGGCCAATTGCACCCTGCCGATATGACAGGCGCCGCAAGTAACTGAGGCGTAGTCTATATGGGGTTTGTTGCCCTGCGACAGGCCGCTAAAACCTATGCCTAAAGGTGCGGGAAAATCCGCTTGCCGCTCATCCACAAATAATCCCACCGAGGCCATAAAATTGGAGTCGGTACCCCAAATATCCGGGGCCAGTTGGGGCAGCAGTTTAAGCAAAATAAAGGGCGTGCCATCGGTTTCGCTAAAGGGGAAGTTGGCAAACCATTGATAGGCCACCTGGTGCTGCTGCAAGTAGCTGGCTTTGTCGGTATTGCGCGTTTGCACATGGGTTTGCCAATCGGCAGGTACAGGCACAACCCGCGCGGGTGGCGGTGGCGCCTGTAGTTCAGGGGCGTCGCAGCCGCTGAGTAAAAGTAGCAGGGTTATTAATAAAGTTCGCATGTTTCTCTCCTTGGCACCCGGGCTCGGGTGTATCTACATTTTGTTGTACCCTGTTCATAAATGCCAACAGGCGCTGGCTAAAGCGTGCAAGTTTAAATGCCACAATCTATAACAGAGGTTTAGCTATATTTATGACACAGCCCCAGCAGCGCCGCTCTCAACCACGTCGTTCCCAACCACATCGTTCTCAACCACTCACACCTCAGTCACGCGCTTCCCGGCTGTGCACCTCACCCTTAGGTGTTTATGTTGGTGGCCTGAGTTTGGTAGCTATATGCTTGGTGTATGGCTATTGGCAGTCGAGTCGCTCGATGGTAGCAGAGGAGAGAGTATTTAACTCCACTGTTGTGGCAGAGGTTAATCCACAGCAGGCATCCATAGCTGGCGTGCAAGATGCGTTGCAAGCGCAAAAGCCACTTTTGAGTGATGGCCATCAAGTGTTGCATGAAGATATGCCGGTGCCTGTTGAAGAAGCTGTGCGTGAACCTGTTGCAGTGGATGTGCGCGTGCCT
>CBINKF010000488.1:0-3076 GCA_966251115.1 uncultured Cellvibrio sp. | reverse complement strand
GGGGTTTTTGTACCAGTATCAACTGCGCCTCGACGGCAGCTCGTTTTTCCCCTATGCCAGCCCCGGCATAAAAAGTATTTACCACCTCAGCCCCGAGGAGGTGCGCGAGGACGCGAGCAAGGTGTTTGAGGTGCTGCACCCGGACGATGTGGGCTGGGTCAGTGAGACTGTGTCCTACTCGGCCACACACCTTACGCCCTGGGTGGCCACAGTGCGCGTCAACCACCCCGAGCGCGGGCTCATCTGGACCCATGTGCAATCCATTCCCGAGCGCCTGCCCGATGGCAGTGTACTGTGGAACGGCTATGTATCGGACATCACCTCGCTCAAGCAAACCGAGTTGGAACTGGAGCAGATTAACGCGCTCAACCGCGCCATTTTTGATGCGGCGAGCGTGTCGATTATTTCCACCGACGAAAACGGCATTATCAAAACCTTTAACCACGGCGCCGAGCTGATGCTGGGTTACAGCGCCGATGAAATGATCGACAGCAATACCCCCGGCATTTTGCATTTGCCCGAAGAGATGGCGCGTCGCGCGCAGGAGCTGGAGCGCGAGCTGGGCTATAAAGTGCCGCTCGATTTTGACGTGCTTATCGCCAAGGCGCGCGAGGGCATGGATGACGAAAACGAGTGGACCTACAAACGCAAGGACGGCAGCGTCTTCCCGGTAATGCTAACGGTGTCGGCGCTGCGCGATCTGGACGGCGAAATATTTGGCTACCTGGGTATCGGGCGCGACATCACCGAGCTAAAACGCATCGACAAAATGAAGGCTGAGTTTATCTCCACCGTGAGCCATGAACTGCGCACCCCGCTCACCGCCATTAGCGGTGCCCTGGGTATACTCGACAGCGGCAGCGCCGGTGAAATTAGCGCTGCTGCCAAGCGCATGATCGGCATAGCCCACAGCAATGCCCAGCGCTTGATTTTAATTGTGAATGACCTGCTGGACATGGAAAAACTGGTGGCCGGCAAAATGCATTTTGAGTTGCAGGAGCAGTCGCTGCTGCCCTTGGTGCAACACAGCCTGGACGCCAATAGCGCCTACGCCCAGCGCTTTCAGGTGAGCTACCAACTGGCCGCTGGCGCCGACGACGCCAGGGTCAATGTCGACACCCTGCGCCTGCAGCAGGTGCTGGCCAATTATTTATCCAACGCCGCCAAATTTTCGCCCAAAGGCGAGGTTATAGAAATTCGCGTCGAGCGCCGTTTTGGCAGCGTGCGGGTGGGCGTTAAAGATAAAGGGCCGGGCATTCCCGATACCTTTCGCGCGCGCATCTTTCAAAAATTTTCCCAGGCCGACTCCTCCGATACCCGCTCCAAAGGCGGCACCGGTTTGGGGCTGGCGATCTGCAAGGAAATTATCGAGCGTATGGGCGGCAAGGTGGGGTTTAGTTCGGTCTATGGCCAGGGCGCCGAATTTTATTTTGACCTGCCCTGCGAGGACACCACCCAGCGCGTATCCTCCAGCAGCGTTGAACCAGAGCGGCCCAGGCACCGGTTGTTGATCGTGGAGGATGATGAGTCCATTAGCAACCTCTGGCAGTCGATGCTGCGCCGCGCCGGTTATGAACTGGATGCCGTGGATTCGGGCGCATCGGCACTTGAGTATCTGGCCCTGCGCCGCTACGACCTGCTGGTGTTGGACTTAAACCTGCCGGATGTCTACGGCGTGGAAATTCTCAGCCAGATCCGCGAGAGCGAATCGCCCTACGCCGACGACCCGGTACCCATACTGGTAATTTCCGGGGCGGTAGAAGCGGGCAAGGCCAAGTGCCCGCCACAATTGCTGGAACGCGCTGTCTACTGGCGCCAAAAGCCCATCAAAATGGCCGAATTTTTAGCGACGGTGGCGGAGCTGCTGCACAAGTTTTCCCTCGCTGAGCGCGAGGCAACAGCGCTGGAGGCGCAAGCACAGAGTTCGGAGTCCTCCAAATGAAAGCGGCGCTGCCACCCAATGAAGCCGAGCGTTTGCAAAAACTGCACGAATTGGACATTTTAGATACGGACACCGAACAGGCCTTTGATGAGCTGGTCGAGTTGGCGGCGATGATTTGCCAGGCGCCTATTGCGGTTGTCTCGCTGATTGATGAGCAGCGCCAGTGGTTTAAAGCAGTGACTGGCCTGGATACGCGCGAAACCCATCGCGACCTCGCCTTTTGTGCACATGCAATTCTGGATGCCGACCAGGTCATGGTGGTGGAGGATGCGACCCTCGATCAGCGTTTTGCCGACAACGCCCTGGTAACCGGTGAACCCGGGATTCGGTTTTATGCGGGTGCGCCACTCAAGGTTGAGCAGGGCATTGCGCTCGGCACCCTGTGTGTTATCGACCGCGTGCCGCGCCATTTTTCTAACGATCAAATTAAGGCCCTACAATTGTTGGCGCGTCAGGTGGAGCGCTTGCTAATACTGCATCAGCGCGAAGCTCAGGTGCGTCACCAGACCGAGCGCTTTGACCTTTTATCCATACATGCGCCGCTATTAATTGGCGAGCTGGATGAAAACATGCGCTATGTATTTGCCAATCACAAATATCAAAAATGGTTTGGCCTGACGCCCTCAAGCATGCTGGGTAAAACCCCCTTTGAGGTGTTTGGCGAGCAATACCGTCGCGATTTCGAGCCGAGTATCCAGCGCAGCTATGGCGGGGAAAGGGTTAGCTTTGAGCGCGCCATTAGCGATGACCTCCAACTGAATATCAGCTACATCCCGGTGCATCGAAATGGCAAGGTCAAGAGCATTTTTCTGTTGGCCACCGATATTTCTGCGCTGAAAAAACACCAGCGCGAACTGGAGTTGGAGCGCACCAGCCTGGCCTCGGTCATTGCCGGGACAGACGCCGGTACCTGGCGCTGGAACGTGCAGACCGGCGCGGTGGAGGTTAATGCGCGCTGGGCCGAAATGCTCGGCTACCAGTTGGATGAAGTGGGGCCGGATGTGGTCACCTGGAGAAGCTTGCTGCACCCTGAAGATCTGCCTCTGGTGCAGCAGCGCCTGGACGATTATTTTGCTGGGCGGCTCACCAACTATGACAGCAAATTTCGCATGCGCCACAAGCAGGGTCACTGGA
>CBINKF010000487.1:0-3079 GCA_966251115.1 uncultured Cellvibrio sp. | reverse complement strand
AACTATCTGACGGGATTTAGCCCGTATTAGCTTGTCGCAATCATCCACTATTACAGTTTAAACCCGAAATTTATTACAAATCTCACTAGTTACATCGACCGCCAGACGGCAAAATTTTTAACCAGTATCTACCCTTCCTCAAAATAAAAACGACCAGTCATTTTAGCCAATTTCCCGGTAAATTTTCCCGGATAAGAAATAACAGCCCAAAAACAAGACGACCGGTCATTTATTTTAAGGAAAACAACGACAGAGGAGTTTTATGTCGATGCGCCACACACGCCCTATATTATCCACGCGCAATACCCACGCCCTATTGCAATTATTCGCACTGGGATTGCTCAGCCTGATCCTGGCATTTGTTAAATCCGCCAACGCAGAAGTGCCCTTTGCTGCATCGAAGGAGGATTCCTGGTTGCAGCTGGCCCAGTTAATTGAGGACGAAAAATCGCCCCTGCTTAATCCTCGGTCGTTCCCCATCAAGCAGCAGAAATCCTGGGCTTTTGCGTTGGATAACGACATTTTGGTACCCGGACACAGAGACCAGGACTATACCTATGGCGTTAATTTCACCCAAACAGGTGCTCAGGTAAAGGACGCGATTATCAGCCTTAATAAACCGTTAAACACCCTTGACACCTGGTTTGGGCTGGACGCTGCATCAAATCAGGTAGAGCAGCGCTACACCCGCGAGATAGGTATTTACGGATTTACCCCCGAAGACAAGTCGGTGAAGGCGCCAAATCATCGGGATCGTCCCTATGCCGGTCTGGTTTATCTCTCCAGCGGACGCGAGCAAATTGATTGGGCAGAAGGCAGTGCCTGGAAAACCTCCTTTACGCTGGGTGTGCTCGGCTCCGCGCTGGTGGGCAACCTGCAAAATCAAGTGCACAAATATACCGGCGGCGAACGCGCTCAAGGATGGGACAATCAAATTAGTGAAGGGGGTGAATTGACTGCTCGCTATATGGTGGCACACCAGCAGCAATTGCACTGGGGCGGCGACAAATTGGAGGTGAAATCCACCATTCAGGGTTCGATCGGCTACTTAACCGAGGCGAGTTGGGGCTTGAGTTTTAGGCGCGGGCTGATTAACAGCAACTGGTCTTCATTTAATCCTGATCTGACCAGTTATGGCGAACGCTCGTCCTATAACAGCAATACTCGCCAGGTAACCGAGCACTATCTGTGGGGTGGTTTTGCGTTAAAGCTGCGCGCTTACAACGCGTTTATCGAAGGGCAGTTTCGCGATAGCGCTGTCACCTACAACCGCAGCCAACTCAACTCAGCCCTGGTGGAGGGTTGGCTTGGGTATACAGTAGCTTTTCCCAATGGCGTGCGTTTGAGTTACGTGATGCGCGGTCACACCAGTGAGGTGCGAGACGGTGTGGGAGCGCGCAACCTGCTGTGGGGAAGTCTGATTGTGGCTAAAGCAATTTAGCCGCTGGTGATTAATGGAGCAGTACAAGGCAAGGTGCCAAGCCCGCTATTTCAACAGCGGGCTGTTTAGGGTTTTGAGCTCACCGCCAACCAGGGTTTCACTCGCAAAACGCAGATCATCCAGTGAGACTTTGCGCTTCTCCATCAAGCTGCGCACCACATCATCCAATGTATATTTGCGCTGACTGCGAGTGCGGATCTCCTGATCCAGATCATTAAGCAATACCACCGCGCGCGCGGTAATCGGGCCGTTGGAGTCAGACTTGCGCAACTGCTTTACATCCTTACCCCAAGTAGCCAAGGATTTGATAATTTTATTGCGTCGCGCCTTGGTTATACCCTTGGCGCGATAGAGAAGCTCGAACGAATAAAATTCAGCAATACCTTCTGCTATCCAATCGTCGTTGGTTGTTTCAGTCACCTGGCCACTGATGCGCGTCACCATATGTGTTAACTCGTGGATCAAGGGGCTGGTGCCATTTTCACTTACCAGCGGACGATCAGCATGCAAGAAGAGCGAGTTGGAGGCGGAAAGCCCGCCACGCCACAGGGGATCTCCCGCACCTACCACCAACAATTTGTCCGGTGTCTTTTCAAATGCGCTGTTAATTTGTCGCCATACAAAACTTAAAAATGTGAGCACCTCCATGCGTTTATAACCCTCCCCCTGGGGCGCAACCACCGCTATTTGGGTTTTGCGCACCGTTGCGCGACGCGACCCTATATTGCCCGCAATCATCCACCCTGTCGGTCGATCAAATCGACGCTCTGGATTATCAATAGCAAAACGATTGCCCTCTATACGCGGCCAACCAGTTTCGACGCTGCCCCAGCCCTCAGGCAATTGAAATTCCAACTGCGCACGCGAGTGCGCGCCGTCTTCCGCCAAGGTATGCATCGCGGGAATTAAATCGTCACCGCGAAACAGAGCCCAATTATCATTGATAATAGCGTCATAAGTGCCGGGAGATTTTTCATGGGATATTTTCGCAAATAGCGTTAATTGCGCTTTTTCCTTGGGTAGCTCCCATATCACTTTGGTGTCTTTGATGATCAGCTTTCCATTTGCTTTAATACGTGAATAGATATTATTTTTGTTCTCAAAACTAAGCCGCTCTACTAATCCGTGATTATCGATATTTAAGGTTACCTGAGCCCCCTGATGCTTGGGATCAAGAGCCACCAGATAATCCACCTGGTACTCTAGGTTGTCAGCCTTTGCCACATGGGCGCAAATCCCCAGCAATAAAAACAGCGACGCAGAGGATAACCAACCGGGTTTTATCCAAAGATTACACATGCAAATTACCTTATCCCAATGATGAGATTGTGATTGCCAAAGCTCTTGATCAACACATTCCAGCTAATACCCAACTTACATCAGCCGTAAACCGGTCGGCATTATAGGAAAGGAATCCTGAACCCGCGCGCAACATTGTAGTCAATTTCCTACAAAACTTTGGGAAATCAGCCACTAGGTCTGAGGTAGGCAAATCAGCATAATGATCACAACAAGGAGGTGACAGTGAGTGTAACGGGCCAGGATCGGCCAAGGGATGCACCTAGGGAGTTTCAGTCAAGGAACCAACTGTCGTTACCATTGGATAGGATGACAGTGACTTTATAAATGGACTAACAC
>CBINKF010000486.1:0-3083 GCA_966251115.1 uncultured Cellvibrio sp. | reverse complement strand
GTCCAGCGGGTTTATTTTTCGGCCCGAGGTAAATGGCACGCTCTCTTTAATTTTGAAATAGTCATCGGGCACGCCGTGTACTTCAAAACTGCCCTGCTTGGTACCGTTAACTATGGCAACACCACCGCGCTGGCTTTCGGGCGAAATAACTCTAACACCGTGCAGCTGTTGTTTAACCGCTTCCACGTCATCCAGAGTTAACTGAATTTGACGCCCAAGCCCCATACCTTTATAGGCAACCGAGGTGGTGCCGGTATAAACCACAACAAAGTCCAAAACGTCCGAACCAAAATCTTCATAGACACCATTTTGCATACCGCGCCCGGCCCCGAGCAGCAGTATCAACATTAGGATTCCCCAAAACACACCGAAGGCGGTGAGCGCCGTGCGCAGTTTGTTTTGCTTGAGGGTAAACAGAATTTCCTGAAAACTATCCATGCGCTACCCCAGGATTTCCTCTTCATTTTCATCGGCATCAGAAGCGGTGTGCCGCTCCTGATCCGGGTGGTGATGACCCGCGACAATTAACCCATCTTTTAAAATAATCTGGCGCTGGGTTTGGTCGGCAATGTCTTTTTCATGCGTAACAATCACAATAGTGTTGCCGAGTTTATGTACTTCTTTAAACAGCGCCATAATTTCCTGGGTGGTCTGGCTGTCCAATGCACCTGTGGGTTCGTCGGCGAGAATAACCTTGGGGTTGGTCACCAGCGCGCGGGCGATGGCTACGCGCTGCTTTTGTCCACCCGATAACTCATTGGGCATATGCTTGGCGCGATTGCTAAGGCCGACCATTTCCAGATATTGCTCGGCGCGCTTGTTGCGCTCCTTGCGCCCTACGCCCTGGTAGTAAAGTGGCAGGGCAACATTTTCAGTGGCGTTTTTAAAGGGCAGCAGGTTAAACGACTGGAACACAAACCCGAGCAGCTGGTTGCGCAATCTGGCGGCGGTTTTTTCCGAGAGTTTTTTAATCTCGGTATTGGCCAGTATGTAATCGCCCTGGTCGTGGTTATCCAATATGCCGAGGATATTCAGCAACGTGGATTTGCCCGAGCCGGAGGAGCCCATAATGGACACCAGTTCACCTTCGCGGATATGCAGGTCTATTCCTTTGAGCACATGCAGTGGTGCTTCGCCCGAGTGATAGTACTTGTGGATATTGTGTAGCTTAATCATGGGGTGATTCCTTAATTCTGCTCGCGCAGGGGTTGGGCGTTACCAGCGGATTATTGGCTTTGTTAACAGCACAGCTTAATCAGCTTTGCACGCCAATCCTGTTGTATTTACCCTATTTAACAATTTTTGCCTGACACTGGTGGGCAAGTGGCAGCGCGTTTTTTTGCTGCTAATTACCGCTTTTCAGCGAGCTTGTATACTAAGATGCCAGAAGCTGGCTTTTGGATTCAATGTGCTGAAATATTTTTACTCATCCTGTAAGGCGCTGATGGGGCTGACCGAAGCCGCCTTAATGGCGGGCAGGAGCGAGGCCAGAGCACCGGTTACCACCAGTACCAAAAGCGCCATAAGCGCTGTACCTATATCAATAAACGGCGAGGCAAACATACTTTCGCCCACGCCGATTTTGGCCAATAGCAGTTTAATCGCCTCTAGCAGCAGCACACCGGCCACCAAGCCAGCGTAGCCTGCTACCAGGGTAAGGGCCAGCGACTCCTGCATAATCATCAGGCTGATATTCAGCGGGGTTGCACCCATAGCCTTGCGCAAACCTATCTCGCGGGTGCGCTCCTTCACCACCACCAGCATAATATTGCCCACACCTATAACCCCGGCGATGATGGTGCCTATGGCCACCAACCAGCTAAAGCCCACTATCCCCCCTACCAGGTTCATATTCTGGTGGTAGATATCCTCCATGTTAAAGCTGCCAAACACACCCACATCCTCCGGGTTGACCTTGTGGCGCTCGTTGAGCAATTGTTTAACCTGCTTTTCCACCAGCATCGAACTCACCCCCGGCCGGGGGGTAAACAAAATAAAATTCACCGCCTCGGTTTGATTAAAGGCGCGGCGCAGGGTGGTATTGGGAATATAAATTTGGGTGTTGGAATTCTCGCCGTTATCGCCCGGCTCGGTGGAGCGGTAAATGCCCACCACCATAAAATTAACACCCTGAATATTGATGGATTTACCTATAGGGTCTTCATCCTTTTTAAACAAAACCTCCTGCACGCGCGTACCGATTACCGCCACCTTGCGCTTGTCAGCTTCATCCAGGCGGTTGACAAAACGGCCGCTGAACACACGAATAAATTCCAACGGCTCCCAGCCCTGGTGGCTGCCAATTACCGAAAAGCTGCCGCTGGCTTTGTTGTGTACTATGTATTGTGCACTGCCCCAGTTGCCCAGGATGTTGCGCCCATCCACCATGTTGATATTGGCCAATTGCTTGCGAATGGCTTCTACATCGGCGTCTTTTAAATCTATATGGCGGCCCTTACCCATACCCTGGTAGGGCAGTTGAGTCACATTCGACGACCAGAGCACCACGAAGTTCTTGGCATCGCCAAAGGCACTTTTAATTTTGTAGCCAAAGCCACCGCCAAAACCCAGCAGTATCACCAGCATAAATATGCCCCAGAACACACCAAAGGCAGTGAGGCCGGTGCGCAATTTTTGTTTGCGCAGACTGCTGAGGATTTCTTGCCATTTATCCAGATCGATCATGATTGCCTTCTCAACAATAGTTATTCGGCCTTCATGGCCTCTACCGGCATAATGCGCGCCGCGCGTAGCGCCGGCATCAGGCCCGCGAGCACACCGGCGACAATCAACAGCAGCAGCGCGCTCAGGGCGATGGTTAAATCCACCTCCGGTCGCTGAAAATAAGGCAGCTCAATATTAAATTTGCGCAACATGGCCGATACTCCTTCGAGCAGCGCCACACCCATCACCAAGCCGCTATAACCGGCGATACTGGTTACCATCACCGATTCAAATAGCAGGCTGCCAACAATGCTTGATGGCCGCGCACCCAGGGCTTTGCGTATACCAATTTCGCGAGTGCGCTCCTTAACGGTAATAATCATGATATTGCTCACGCCGACTATGCCTGCGAGCAATGT
>CBINKF010000485.1:0-3088 GCA_966251115.1 uncultured Cellvibrio sp. | reverse complement strand
ACCCCCCCAGCATGGCAAATAGCAGAGCTTTTAAAAACCAGCTTAAATCAAACCCGGTTTGTTGAAGGGGGGGGCTGGTTGAGGCACCAGGCTGGGTAGTGGTTTGATTAGCGGTGCGGGGTGTTAATGTTTTGCCATCGATGACCTGCACCTGAGCGGATTCTGTATCTATATGTAGTTGGTGCTTTTGCGGTGGATAGCAGAGGCCAGCTTCGGCGCAGCCCTGGTACTCAAACTTAAGGTCAAAGTTTTTGGGCAGGCGGCTCAAGGTAAAACTGGCACTGGCGTCATCGTGATGGATAAGAGTTTCGCGCTCAAAGAGCTCATCGTATTTAAGGGTTCCGGGGCTGTATTCAGGTGTTAGGTTGGTGCCATCACCCAGGTGAAATTTAAAGCGCTCCTGGTACAGGTAATAACCTTTGGCAATAGTCCAGTGAAGAACAAGCTGACCTTGTTGGTTGAAATGTGCATCCCACTGATAGGCTTGGTCTACCGGAAGAAACTCATCCTCCTGGCTTAGAAGACTGTTGTTCAGGTTGTTGCTGTTGGGGGAGCTAAAAGGGTCATCGGCACGGGCAATACTGCTTGCCAGCAATGCTAATAAAATGCTTATTGCCATCAAGGGGAAGGTTTTACGCATGGCTGAGCGGAATCGTGCGAGAAATAGGAATTGCATAGTGTCTTTGCCTTGATAGTAATTGCGCTATTTGCCTGCCCTATTAATAAATCTGCGCTTCAGGCCTGGGGACAGCTTTTGCGTGCTGCCGTAATCCCGCGAGAGAGCGGTCTGGAATTTATGGGGCGAGCGCTATTTAAGTATTTCGCCTTAAAGTAATATATTCGACCAGCAGTAGTAAATTCGGCCAGAGGCTCACGCCATTCTAACCGAGCATTCTACGGAATTTCTTAACCTTGTCTTAGTTGAAATGTTGCTTCTCATTCCTGATCAGTCAACCCGCATTTATATCCATTATGTCTAAACGATTTATTGCTCCTTTCTTTGCCTTGGGTTCTCCTATGATGGTTGTGGGGTGTTGTGTTCTGTTGGGGGCTTGCCAGCCCGTGCAACAGCAGGTGGTGCAGCCTGTTAAAGCTGCTCCAGCACCCTTACCCAGTGAGGATGTAAAGCGGAAGCAGGTAATTCACCTGCTGCTGTTAAACGGAGAATACACCTTGGCGCACGACCAGTTGTTGACCCCAACCACAGACAATGCATTTGATTACTTTCGCGCCGCGCTAAAGTTGGACCCCAACAACCAGCGCGCCAAAGGCGGGCTTCTGGGGATAGTTATGCGCTATGTGGATTTGGCGCGTCAGGCTGCCGCCCGCGGAAATTATGCCCAGGCTAGTCAAATGCTTAACAATGCGCGTTTGGTAGACCCGGAAAATCTGTTAATAAAAGAAGTTAGTGAGGGTTTGACGGCGCAATACCAATCAGCCCCACCGCCAGCACCTTACAAGGGTGGGGCGGATGAGTTTTTGTTGGATGCGGCCCAATTGGGCAAAAATGACCCGCAAATTGTTAATCGTCTGGGTGAAATCGCGCGCAAACTGAAAGAAACTGACAGCCTGGCTATGATAGTCGCGCGGTCGGATTTGGAGGGGCGCTGGATATATCAACAGATGCGCGAAGCCCTGCCGGGCTACCGGGTGCGTGGCGATATTCAAATCGGTAATCCGCCGCGCATAAAACTGGTGCCTCGATTGTAATAACCACGGAGACTGGCAATATGTTTGGGTTGCGGAGCTTAGTGATTCTATTGCTGGTAATACCTGGCCATTTGATGGCACAGGGAGGCTCGTCAAAATCTGGCGCTGCGGCAGCATTGCAAATAAAGGTTTATGACGCCAGCATCATGGTTCCCCTGGCAGGGGTGCAGTCGCCGCAAGTTTTCCTTCGCTTACAAAACAGCGGTAACCAACCCGTGACGCTGGTATCTGCCGTCTGTGCCTTTGCGCAACAGGTACGGCTGGTAAGTGCGGCTGATCGCAAAGTTATGAATACTCTGCAAATCCTACCGCATTCAGTGATTGATTTGAGTGCCAAGACACAATATCTGCTTCTCGATAAGCTCAAGGCAGGCTATCAGACGGGTGACCTACTACACTTGGAGTTAGTGTTTAGTGACAGCTCCAGGGTCCCGGTCACGGCGGTTGCCAAGAGCGCCTTTGATCAACCTCATCATTAAATAGCATGAGGGGGCCCAGCCAATTGAGGGGGTTCCATGGCATTTCGCTGGTTTCGCCGTTTTTGGGTTCGCAATTTGCGCCGTGTGCGTGATCAAGTGGATGATGTGCAGGAAGATATTCAGGAGACCAGTCTGCTCTGGCGTTTGATTTTTCTGCTCATTGCGGTCTATTTACTGGTTGCATTGATCACAGGAATCTACTGGAGCCGTTCGCCAGAACTATTTGATATTCACCAAAAGGCCAATTCTCTAGTAGCGAGTGAGCTGTCAGGTAGTTCGTTAGTAGTGGGTGCAGTGACAACGTCCACCTTAATTAATGTCACCGAAATTCTGTGGAAAAAGCCCGGTGGTTACACCTATAACGACCTTACCCCGCCTGGAGTTTGGTTGGATGATATGCCTCACTGGGAATATGGGGTAATCATTCAGGCGAGGGATATGGCCAAGGCTCTGCGAGAATCCTTTAGTCGCTCCCAATCCCAGTCGCGCGAAGATGAAGACCTGCAAAAAGCTGAATCGCGTCTCAATTATTACCAGGACTCCTGGCTAATTCCCTCTACTGAGGCGCAATACCAGGAGGGGGTGGGCTATTTGCGCGCCTATCTCAAGCGGCTGCAAGAGGCTAAACCCGATACGCATTTTTATCCGCGTGCTGACAATTTGGTCTATTGGTTGCGCACGGTTGAAACTCGCCTGGGCAATCTCTCGCAAAGGTTGAGCGCCAGTGTCGGGCAGGAGGAAGTAAGTGAGGAGGCTGCTGTGCAGATGAGCGGAGTGGGACGCTTGAAGGTTAAAACCCCTTGGAATCAGTTGGACGACGTTTTTTATGAAGCGCGCGGTAGTTGCTGGGCGCTGATTGAGCTGCTCAAGGCAGTTGAAGTGGATTTTGCTCCAGTGCT
>CBINKF010000484.1:0-3090 GCA_966251115.1 uncultured Cellvibrio sp. | reverse complement strand
GAGGACGAAGAGCCAGGTTGATCGCCCAAGTTGATAGCAGAGTGGCAAGCTTGATCTGGCGCACTGGTGCGGTCGTTTAAAATTGCGTAGCCTTGAGCGTCGAATTTGAGTTAACAGCGCAGCAAGGGGGTGGTTGCATGAGTCTTAAACATCTTGAACAGCTGCTTAAACCGCGCTCCATTGCCGTAATAGGCGCAAGCAACCAGCCTAATCGCCCTGGCAATGCGGTCATGCGCAATCTGCTCCAGGGTGGCTTCGACGGGCCGATTATGCCGGTGACGCCCAATTACAAATCGGTTAATGGCGTGCTCGCCTATCGCTCGATTGACGAACTGCCCCTGGTGCCCGACCTCGCCATTATTTGCACCCGCGCCACGCGCGTACCGGTGATCATTTTGCAGCTGGGGCGCAAAGGTACGCGCAGCGCAATTGTCATTGCCGCAGGCCTGGAGAATTTATTCACGGCCCAGGGCACTAACTTGCAAGAGCAGATGCTCGCCATTGCCAAAGAGTGGGGCATACGTATTCTTGGCCCCAATTCCCTGGGGTTGATGGTGCCCGCTCTGGGCCTTAATGCCAGCTACGCCCACACCATGGCCAAAGAGGGCAAAATCGCTTTTGTCACTCAATCTTCAGCAGTTTGCGTCACTTTGCTCGATTGGGCGCGCCGTCGCCGTATTGGATTTTCCCATGTGATTGCGGTAGGTGAGGGCGCCGATGTCGACTTTGATGAGATGATCGACTATCTGGGGCGCGATCCCAAAACCAGCGCAATTTTGCTCTACATAGATAACATCAAAGACGGGCGAATTTTTTTGTCCGCCGCCCGTGCCGCCGCTTTTAATAAGCCACTGTTGGTGATCAAAGCTGGCGGTCAGCTGGAGCAGAATGCCCTTATGTCGCGTCTGCCGCTGGAAAAAATTGGCCACGACTCAGTGTACGATGCCGCCTTCAAGCGCGCCGGTATGTTGCGTGTGGCCGATTTGCGCGAGCTGCTCGCCGCCGTGGAGACACTCGCCAACGGCAAACCCATTCAAGGCGAGCAATTGGTGATTATCGCCAATGGCGATGGCCCAGGTGCCATGGCGATTGATGTGCTCACCCAGCGCGGCGGCCGCCTCGCTAAACTGGCTCCCGAGTTAGTCGCTGACTTGGAAAAGGTAATTCATCCCGGTGGGCGCGCCAGCAACCCGATTAATTTACTGGGCGATGCCAGCCCCGAAGATTATCAAAAAGTGTTGGAGATATTACTGCGCAGCAACAGTGAGAATAATTTGTTGGTAATGCACGCCCCCTCCGCATTAACTCCGGGAGAGGTTTACGCGCAACAGGTAATCGACACGCTGAAACAACATGAAGGACGCAAACCCAATCTGCTTGCCAACTGGATGGGTGAAGACGCGGCCATTGAAGCGCGCCAGCGCTTTGCCGATGCAGGTATTGCCTCCTTCCGCACCCCCGAAGGTGCAGTGGGTGCGTTTATGCACATGGTGCAGTACAGGCGCAACCAAAAGCTGTTGCTGGAAACGCCCGATTCGGTCAGTGAAACCATTCCCCATCACCCGGAAATTGCCCAGCAATTAATTGACCGAGCGGTGAGTGAAGGGCGCGCGCAGCTCAGCCGCGAAGAGGCGGCGCAATTGCTCAACGCCTATGGCATAGACACTATTGCCACCAAAAGCGCCCAGGCGCCCGACGAAGCGGCAGAGCAGGCACAACAGCTGGGTTTTCCCGTCGCACTTAAAATTGAATTGCCCAACCATATGCCGGTTAAAGCCGATCTGGGCGGTGTGGTACTCAATTTAAATTCAGCGGACGAAGTGCGCGAGGCAGCGCACAAAAGCCTGCAAAAAATTCACCAAGCCAATTTGCTTGAAACTGGCGAAGATATAGCGCAGCTGGGTTTTACCTTGCAAACCATGGCGCGGCGCACAGGCTCTTACCAATTGCGCATACAGGTGCAGTTGGACCCGGTATTTGGTCCGGTGATTTTACTGGGTGAGGCCACCAGTAACTGGTCGATTCGCCAGAGTGCAGTCGTTGCCCTGCCGCCACTGAATATGGCGCTGGCGCGCTATCTGGTTATTCAGGCATTGTCGGAGGGGAAAATCCGCGAGCGCCAGGGCTATGCGCCATTGGATATGCATTCACTGTGTATTTTACTTACGCAAATCAGTCAGATAGTCATCGACAATCCGCATCTGCGCGGCCTGTGCATTAATCCCGCATTGGTCAATGGTGAGGATATTCGCGCACTGGATGTGACTGTGGATATAGCCCCGGAGGATGCCAGCAGCAAGCTCGCTATTCGCCCCTATCCCAAAGAATTGGAAGAGACTTTTAGGTTGCGCAATGGCCGCCAATTACTGTTGCGCCCGCTGCGCCCAGAGGACGAGCTGGCACTGCAAGCCTTTGATAATGCCCAAAGCCGCGAAGACAGATACAAACGCTATTTTGGCGAAATGCCGCAGTTCTCCCACGAGCAGATGGCGCGCTTAACCCAGCTGGATTACGCGCGCGAAATGGCGTTTATTGCGGTGGATGAAGTCGAGGGGCGCAGGGAAATTTTTGGCGTAGTGCGCGCCCAGCGCGATCCGGATAACACCGAGGCAGAATTTGCCATGGCCATCCGCAGCGATTTAAAAGGTATAGGCCTGGGCTCGCGCCTGCTGCAAAAAATGATCGACTACTGCCGCGCCCAGGGCACCCAATATTTAACCGGCTGCACCATGCTGGAAAACGCCGGCATGGCCAACCTGGCGCGCAAGCTGGGATTCTCGGTGAGATTTAATCGCGAGGATGAGTTGATTGATATGAAGTTGGAGTTGCAAACAGGCAATCGATAAGTGCGTAGGGCGAGTTAGCCAAAGGCGTAACCCGCCAGTTTTTTCAACAATCAAATACTCCCCAGCTTCGCCAGCGCTTTAATATGAGCTACCACGCAGCGCCCCAGCCCATCCAGATCATAACCGCCCTCTAGCATGGAGACTATGCCCCGGCACTGCTCGTCTGGGCTGTTGGTTTTACTCGCATCCATAATCATCCGCAGCTGTTGGCTGATCCAAAAATAATCCTGCTCCACCAGGCTGA
>CBINKF010000483.1:0-3091 GCA_966251115.1 uncultured Cellvibrio sp. | reverse complement strand
GATTGAAGCTCGTACCGAAGATCAATCCACCAATGCCGATTCCGAGAGCTATGGTTTGAACCTGGAGTTTAACCTGAGCGACTCCACCACCCTGACTTTTGACTACACCAAAAGTACCGGCACCAAAACTCGTAAAGACCGCTTGGCATCTATGCACGCGTATCAGTTTGGCACTGACACCGGCCTGGATGCAGATGGCAACTCTGTAACTCAGGCAACTTGGGAAGAGCTGGCTGGGCAATCCGTCACTATTACCGATAATGGTGATCAGACCCCAACCCTGAGCTTCAATGATCCCAACCTGCTGACCAGCAGCAACATGCGCTTGTCTCGTTACGAGGAATACCCGCACCGTTACACCGATGATGTGGAAAGCTACAAGCTCGACCTGAAACAAGAGGTTGATTTTGGCTTTATCAAGTCTATCGAAACGGGTATCCGTATTTCCGAGCGTATTTTTGACTCTCATCGCGGCGCCTTCCTCTATGGTTCACGCGATGGTCAATACCAGTATGTTGATGGCACTGGCCACTGGTCTTCCTACTGCGCCGACAACTTTTCTGATCCTTACGTAGCCTGTATGCCACAAGATATCAGTGGCTTCGCTGAAGTAGGTTCCGTGAATGGTGCACCAGATCACCTGGTGGTCAATATGAACGGTCTGGCTGACCAGATTTTTGGTGCCGGTAACTACCAGGGTAAACAAGCGTTTGGTGCGCGCGACTGGACTTTCGTAGAATCAGGTGCACTGGATGAGAAAACTCAGGCGTTCTACCTGCAAGCCAATTTAGAAACCGAGCTGGCTGGTATTCCTGTTACCGGTAACTTTGGTGTGCGCTACATCAAAACCGACGAGAAATCCAAAGGTATTCAAAACGTAGGCGCGGGCAATGGCGATACCATTACCGATGACCTGGGTGTAACCAGCGACAGCTACAAATATATCGAATATGGCCCAGAGTTTAGCGACACGCTGCCATCTTTAAACTTGAATTTCCAACTTACCGACAACGATATTCTGCGTTTCGCTGCGGCTAAAGTCATGGGTCGTCCGCCTGCTGGCCAGCTGAAAGGCGGTGCAGGTTCCTGGAACGGCGGTGATCGCGGTTCCAACCAATACAACGTTTGGACTAAAGGTTCTCCTTACCTGGATCCATTCCGTGCCAAACAAATCGACTTGTCCTATGAACACTACTTTGACAACGGCGGTGCGGTAACCGTAGCTGGTTTCTGGAAAGATATTTCTGGTCTGGTTGAGAATGTATCTTACAGTCCGGTGATTCAGCGCGATGGTAACGGCAATCCAGTATTGGACGGCAATGGCAATCCAGTGGTGCTGGTTGACACTCTGCCTATATTCGAAGCCAACAACCTGCCCATTCCTGATGGCATGGTGGCTGGTACTTATCAGACCGCTGTGAATAACAAGAAGGGTGGTTATATTCGCGGTTTGGAGTTGGCGGGTACATATACCTTCGACACTCTGCCAGGCATTTTCTCTGGACTTGGTGCAACAGCCAGCTACTCTTTCACTCAGAGCGAGATGGAAGTGACTGGTGGCAATCTGTTCTCGCAGAAGCTGTCTTTGCCAGGCCTGTCTGAAAACGTATGGTCTGCTACCGGCTTCTGGGATATTGGTAGCTTTAGCACCAACATCAACGTGCGTTACCGCGATGAGTACGTGTTGAACATGCCTGTGCCAGGTAGCTCAACCCCGGTTGTTGGCAAACCATATACTACAGTTGATTACCAGGCATCTTACGGCTTCGACAATGGTGTGGACGTGGTGTTTGAAGTGACCAACCTGACCAACGAGCCAGTGGTTATCTCTTACGGTAATGACAGCCGCCTGGGCGAGTACAAAGAGTTTGGTCGTCAGTACTACGTGGGCGTTAACTACAAGTTCTAATATTGAACTTGAGTAAATGAACTCACCAAGGTTGTAACAAGCCGCCCGTCGAGTCACCTTGACGGGCGGTTTTTTTTTAAAGGTGTAAATTATGAATGGCAAGCGAGTAGTAATTCTGGGCGGTGGTACTGCCGGCTGGATAACCGCCAACCTGATGGCGACTCACTGGGCGGGAAAAGGTTTTGATATTACCTTGGTGGAGTCACCCGATATCGGCATTATTGGTGTTGGCGAAGGCTCAACACCTCCATTGCGCAGCTTTATGGACTTTATCGGCGCCGAGGAAAAAGATTGGATGCCCGCTTGCAATGCCACCTATAAAACCGGCATTACCTTTAAAGACTGGTCGATTAAACCAGGTTTTAGCGAATATTTTCATCCCTTTCTCTCTCAGCCAGATGAATTTAGCGCACCGGCCTTTTTTCACAATTCGCATTTGCGCCGCAACGGTGTCGATTTAGAAGGGCACCCTAATCATTTCTTTTTGGCGACGGAGTTGGCACGGCAAAACCTGGCCCCTATAGCGCCGGCAAATTTTCCGTTTGAAATTAATTACGGCTATCACTTCGATTCAGGTTTGTTGGGAAAATACCTGATGAAGGTTGCCCAGGCTAAGGGTGTTAACTACGTTCAGGCAACGTTGGGTGAGGTGCTTATCGCAGATACAGGTGATATAGCCGCATTGAAAATGCGCGATGGCCAAGTGCTCTCGGCGGATATTTTTGTTGACTCCTCCGGCTTTAACAGCGAACTGTTGCAAAAAGCGCTTAAGGTTCCTTTTATCAGCTGTGCTGAAAGTTTATTTAACGATTCCGCAGTGGTTTTTCCTACAGCGCAGGAGCAAGACATATCACCGCAGACGATTGCGACGGCTATGAGTTATGGCTGGGCCTGGAAAATTCCACTCACCAATCGTAATGGCAATGGTTATGTGTACAGTTCGCGCTTTTGTGATGCGGATAAGGCTGAAACAGAATTTCGCGCACATCTAGGTCTGTTGGATTCCGACGTTGAAGCACGACATCTAAAATTCAAAGTCGGTCGTGTGGCGGAGCAGTGGCATAAAAACTGTTTGGCCGTCGGTTTGTCGCAGGGTTTTATAGAGCCGCTGGAAGCTACCGCGCTGGATATGGTGCAGGAGACAGTTGCGCGTTTTATTGAGGCCTACAATCGCGGCGACTA
>CBINKF010000482.1:0-3097 GCA_966251115.1 uncultured Cellvibrio sp. | reverse complement strand
CGACTCGTCCAAAAGGCCCGCCAGGACGAGCTGCGCAAGCAGCGCAACCGCCACGGACCAGATACCCTCAGGCTTTTCATCCCACCACACCCAGACCGTGGAGGCAATGATCGCCGCCGCTGCCGGACTGGCCAGACCGATGAAGTATTTTTTGTCCACCACGCCAATTTGGGTATTAAAGCGTGCCAAGCGCAGTGCAGCGCAGGCGGTATAGATAAACGCCGCCGCCCAACCCCAGCGGCCAAGATCGTGCAGAGCCCAGCTAAACACCACCAGCGCAGGGGCGACCCCAAAGGAGACCATATCGGCCAGACTGTCATACTGCTCGCCAAAAGCACTTTGGGTATTAGTCAGGCGCGCCACGCGACCATCCATACCATCCAGCAACATAGCGATGAAAATCGCCACAGCTGCCTGCAGGAAATTGCCATGCATGGCATTCACTACCGCATAAAAACCACTGAAAAGCGCTCCTGTCGTAAAGAGATTGGGCAGTAAGTAGACGCCGCGGTGACGCACTTTTTGGCCGCCCTCAGACACCTCTTCGACGAATTCACCAAAAGGCAGCGGCCCTTCGTGATCCTGGGCATCCTGTTTATGCAGATCGTTATCTTGCTGACTCATGGGTTAGCTCTCTGATTCGCCATTTACGGAAAAGGACAGGCATTTTACACGCCTAAACGAAAAAACGCGGCCAAGGCCGCGTTTTTTATCGGGGTTTTACTGCCGATTAGTTCTTGGATTTGTCGACGATTTTGTTCGCGGCAATCCAGGGCATCATGGCACGCAGCTTCTCGCCCACCACTTCAATACCGTGAGCGGCGTTGTTACGGCGCGCAGCGGTCATGGAAGAGTAGTTGGTTTGACCCTCAAGGATGAACTTTTTGGCGTATTCACCGGTTTGAATGTCTTTCAGTGCCTGGCGCATAGCTTGGCGTGACTCGTCGTTGATCACTTTAGGACCAGTCACATACTCGCCGTATTCAGCGTTGTTGGAAATAGAGTAGTTCATGTTGGCGATACCGCCTTCGAACATCAGGTCAACAATCAACTTCAATTCATGCAGACATTCAAAATAGGCCATTTCTGGCTCGTAACCAGCTTCAACCAGAGTCTCGAAACCCGCTTTAACCAGCTCAACACAGCCGCCGCAAAGAACCGCTTGTTCGCCGAACAGGTCGGTTTCAGTTTCGTCTTTGAAAGTGGTTTCGATGATACCGGTACGACCGCCACCTACGCCTGACGCGTAAGACAGCGCCAGATCTTTCGCCTTACCAGAAGCGTCCTGGTAGATAGCGATCAGGTCGGGAATACCGCCGCCTTTTACGAACTCGGAGCGAACAGTGTGACCTGGCGCTTTAGGGGCGATCATGATCACATCCAGGTCTTTGCGTGGTACTACCTGATTGTAGTGAATGGCAAAACCGTGGGCGAAAGCCAGGGCAGCGCCTTGCTTGATGTTTGGCTCGATCTCTTCTTTGTAGAGTTTGGATTGGAACTCATCGGGAGTCAGTATCATAACTACATCAGCAGAAGCAACCGCAGATTTCACATCGGTCACTTTCAGGCCGTGAGCTTCAGCCTTCTTAACAGTGGCAGAACCTGGACGCAGGCCTACCACTACATCTACACCCGAATCTTTCAGGTTGCAGGCGTGGGCGTGCCCCTGTGAACCGTAACCGATGATGGCAACTTTTTTGGATTGGATAATAGAAAGATCACAATCTTTATCGTAATAAACGTGCATGGCGAACTCCTGCAAATGGGCTTGGGCCCGGTTAATAGGCACCCTGAAACCAGGGCTTTAGCAAAGGTCGCCAGTCTAGAGAAAGACTGGCATCGCGTAAAATGATATATTCGCAATTCAATATTTCATTTTATGCAACGCAGCTATAGCCATTATGGATATCGCCAAACTTCGCCTTTTTACCGCGCTGGCCGCCAGCCTGCACTTCGGTCGCGCCGCCGCCAGCTGCCATGTCAGCCCCTCCACCCTCAGCCGCAACATCAAACAACTCGAGGATGACCTGGGCGTGCAACTGCTGGAGCGCGACAATCGCTCGGTAGTACTCACCCACGAAGGCCAGCAGTTTTTAAGCTTTGCCAAGGAAGTCATACTGCAGTGGGAGACCTATCAGGAGTCGCTGCTGGCCCAGGCGGAGCAACTCCATGGCCAGCTCAGCATTTACTGCTCAGTCACCGCCAGCTACTCCTTCCTCTATGAAATCCTCACCCAATTCCGGGTAAGGCATCCGGGTATAGCCATCAAGCTGCACACAGGCGACCCGGCCCAATCCCTGGAGCGAATACTGGCGGGCGAGGAAGATATCGCCATTGCTGCCAAGCCGGAAAAGCTGCCCGCTGGAGTCAGTTTTAAACCTATCAGCCGCTCACCGCTCACCTTTATTACCGCTGCCAGCGGTCAGGATTGGCAGGGCATAGGCTGGGAGCAGATTCCAGTGATCATCCCGGAAGAGGGTTTGGCGCGGGAGCGACTAAACGACTGGTTTAAGTCACAGGGCGTGAAGCCCAATATCTACGCCGAAGTGCGCGGCAACGAGGCCATAGTGAGCATGGTGAGCCTGGGTTTTGGCGTGGGCGTGGTGCCGCAGATAGTGGTGGACAACAGCCCGCTGGCGGACAAGGTTAAACGCTTTAGTCCGCAGCCGGACCTAGGCCCTTATGACACAGGGATATGCGTGATGGAGAAACGCTTAAAAAGCCCCATAGTCAACGCCTTTTGGAGCCAGCTGCAGGATCTGCAGAAAACATCCGGCTAAAGAAAGTCTGGTTAACCAAAGCCCGACTAGCGAAATGGCTTGCTTAAAAACCGCGAGCCAGCCAAACCAAAGCGCCAGGGCAACTCCACCGCTTTGGAGATACCAATACGCGGGCCGGCAACCACCTCCACCGGCTGACTTGGTGGCAACAAGGCAAACGGCGACTGCGCAAGTGAATGACCATTCATACTGTGTGTTATCCCCAGCGCCTGCCCCACTCGCCCCGGCCCGGAACACAGCAAACGCTCATCCAGCAGATTGCGCCGCTCACGCATTTGCGCCAGCCCCTGCTTTGGCTCCAGCGAGCGAATTAAAAT
>CBINKF010000481.1:0-3101 GCA_966251115.1 uncultured Cellvibrio sp. | reverse complement strand
GCCAATGCCTTGCGCACACGCAAATCGTTGAGCGGTGGCCTGGTGGTGTTAAAGCGGTAAAAATAGGTCGCATAATTGGGGAAGGACCTGAGCGCTTGCGGCTGGTTGGTTTGATACCAGGTTAATTTGTCGCGCGGCAGATAGTAGGTCATGTGCAATTGGCCAGCGCGAAACATGCGCTCCTCAACGGTAGCCTTGGGTATCGGATAGAAGCGCACCTCATTCAGATAGACATGCTTTTTGTCCCAGTAGGTGTCGCTTTTTACTACCGATAAATACTTGTTGGGAGTCCACTCGCTTAAACGAAAAGGGCCGTTGCTGACAAAATTCTCCGGGCGGGTCCAGGCGCTGCCGCGCTCGTCCAGGGCGCCAAACTTTTTAATGGTAGGGATGTGCACCGGATAGGTGCTGTGATGATCCAACAGCTGTAAAAAATAGGGCGTTGGGCTCGCCAGTTTTACCCAAAGTGTTTTTTTATCCAGCGCCTTGACCCCCACCTTGTCGAAATCCACTTTGCCATTATAAAAATCTTCGGCGTTTTCGATGACAAACAGTGAGGCGGCGTACTGATTACCCAGGGCGGGCATCAAACCGCGATGCCAGGAATCCACAAAATCCTGCGCACCCAAATCATCACCGTTAGACCATTTGGCATTGGCGCGAATATGAAACACATAGGTTAAACCGTCATCGGATACATCCCAGGACTCGGCGACCCCGGGGATAGGCGCCATGGTTTTGGGGTCCTTGGAGACCAGCCCCTCATAAAGTGCCGTCAACACATGGTACTCAGGCATACCGGTAATCAGGTGCGGGTCTACATCGGCAATTTCATCCCCATTGGCGATAAACAGGATTTGCTTTTCATCACCTATGTCCACCAGCTTTTTATTATCACCGCATGACACCAGGGCTAACCCCATAAGCAAACACAGGAGGGGACGAACCAACTTCATACATGTACCTTTAATTGAAAATATAACCCCGGACCAACCGGAAAGGTTTCTTGGCAGCAAAATGCACGCCAAAATACTGGTTAATTATTGGTAATTGTGAGATCCCCTTAACGAGGAAAGATTCCTTCTCTGCTTCTGATTACCTTAGCCGGTAATTGAGCAACCTAACAATCGAGTTTTCACAGAGCAACTTTACCTGGCACGGATGAGCTGGTTATTTTTTATCCATAAAATCGATTGCAGAATAACCTGGCACTATACTGGGTCGCACCTGCCCCTAAAAGCCTTAATTTTTAAAGGGTTAGATCATTTAATTAGATTACCCCCCGCATCTATACCCTGGCGCTCATATTGGCAAATACAGTTTATAAAGGCGACAAAAGTAGACTTTGGCGCCACAAAGAAGTTTCCTAACAATTCGATGGATAACTGCTAAGCTAGAGTTAAATCAAAAGATTCTTATAACCCCAGGCGCCATGCACGATTACCTACTTACAGAAGACCAGCGCGACTGCTTGCAGGAAATTACCAACGTAGCTATGGGCCAGGCTGGCGATAGGTTGGCCAGGTTACTCAATGTCTTCGTTGTTCTATCTATTCCTCACGTCAGCGTGCTCAACCCTACCGACATAGCCATGGCCCTGCACTCGCTAAACCGCGAGGCCGACGACGACCTGGTTCACGGCGTTTGCCAGGGGTTTATCGGTGGTGGCATAGCCGGGGAAGCCATGCTGATTTTTCATGGCACCGACTTTAATGACCTGGCCAAACTGCTCAAATATGACAAGGTTCCCGACGAGCAGGCGCAAAACGAGCTGTTGATGGACACCGCCAACGTACTTAATGGCGCATGTCTCAAAGGCATGGCCGAGCAGTTGGATACCAACTTCAGTTTTGGCCCACCCATGCTGCTGGGCCAACATTGCAATATTACTGACCTGCTCGAAAGTAATAACATGAAGTGGAGGCAAGCGCTGGTTGTGGAAATCAACTACGCTATAGAAAATCACCAGATCAACTGCGACCTGCTGCTAGTTATCGCCGAGCACTCTATATCCGGTTTGGTGGAAAAACTCAATTATCTGTTGGATTGACCCTAATTGACGATGGCGAAAGACCCCAACTCCTCCGACTCACTCAACGACGTCCACTGGCATTTGGATATCCTGCAAAATATTGATGTAGGGCTAGTGGTACTCAATGAGCAGTATGAAATTGAAGTTTGGAATAACTTCATGCAAAACCACAGTGGCAAGCAGCCAGAGCACGTGCTCGGCCGCAATATCTTCGATATTTTCCCCGAGTTACCCGAGGAGTGGTTTCGCCACAAAGCCCAAACAGTATTTGTGCTTCACAGCGCCACCTTTACCACCTGGGAGCAGCGCCCTTACCTATTCCGCTTTCCGCACTATCGCCCAATTACTGGCACTGCGGAATTTATGTACCAAAACAGCACCATAATCCCGCTGGTGAACACCCGCGGAAAAGTCGATCACATCTGTCTGATTTTGTACGATGTGACAGACACAGCCATCAACAAAATGGCCCAGTTGCAGGCAAACCGTCAACTGCAAAATTTAAGTCGCACCGATCACCTTACCGGCCTGTTTAATCGCGGTTACTGGGAGCTGCGCCTGATTCAAGAATTCAAACGATTCGACCGCTATGAAAACCCCTCCAGCCTGATCATGCTGGACATAGACCATTTTAAGAAAATTAACGATAACTACGGCCACACTGTTGGCGACGAGGCTATTCGCTGCGTTAGCCGGATAATCAAGGAGCAGATTCGCGAACTGGACATTGCCGGCCGTTACGGCGGCGAAGAGTTTGGCATAATTATTACCAACACCAATGGCGATGGTGCCTGCGTGATTGCCGAGCGGCTAAGGGCGACAATCGAAAAGCAAACGGTGTTTACTGAAGGCCATGAAATTAAGTTCACCATTAGCCTTGGCATAGCCGAGCTAAATGAACATATGCACGATCACCGCAGTTGGATAGAAAAGGCGGACCAGGCACTTTATAAATCCAAAGAATCCGGCCGCAATCGCTGTACGCTGTTCGACTAAACATCTGCGCGCTTTCGACACTATTAACCTGGCGATCAAATATATCGTCCTGACATATTTGATCGGCGCCCTG
>CBINKF010000480.1:0-3110 GCA_966251115.1 uncultured Cellvibrio sp. | reverse complement strand
CCAGCGCGGCCGCACTTCGCGCACCCAAAACTTCCTCAACGACTTCAACTACACCAAAGTGCAACAGGGCATGTTGGCGGTAGTCGATCCAGACACTGGCGATACTGTGTGTTCTGACCCCAGTGGTGGATGTGTGCCAGTTGATGTGTTTGGCCCCAACACCATTACCCCGGAAATGGCGCAATACATTCGCTTGAACCTGGTCGAAACCAATGGTACAGATCAAACCATTTTTGGCGGTTCACTCTCTGGCGATACCCCCTTAACTATTCCCTCCGCAACCAACCCGATTGGTTTTGCCGTGGGTGCGGAATACCGCGACGAATCCGCGCGCAATCGTCCGGACGATAACTACGCTGCGGGCAATGCTCCAGGTTTTGGTTCCAGCTCAGCCGTAGACGCCGCTATAACCGTGGCGGAATATTTTGGTGAGGTTCGCGTTCCCGTTGTGGAAGATGTCGCCTTTGCCAAGTCAGTTGCTCTGGAAGCCGCGGTGCGTACTGCCAACTACGAAAACACCGTAAATTCCGGTGGTGTTACCAGTCACAAGTTTGACAATACCAGTTGGAAGTTTGGTGGCGAGTGGGCAGTGAATGATGAATTCCGTTTCCGCTCGCTGTTCCAACACGCGGTGCGTGCTCCCACCATGCGTGAAATTGGTCTGCCCAGAACACCGTCCACTGGTGACCTGGATACCGACTACTGTTCCGAGGAAGGTGCGGAGAATGATCCGAGTCTGGTGGCACTCTGTGAGGCCACTGGTGTGCCAGCAGGTAAAACCGGTCACTTCACCAGTATTATCGCCGGTCAAATCGCCAACTACGTAGGCGGTAACCCCAACCTGTCACCGGAAAAGGCTGATACCTTGACTGCAGGTTTTGTGTATACCTCCAGCGCCATGCCTCTGACCCTGTCGGTTGACTATTACGATATTAAAATTGATGACGTAATTGTGCAGCTGAGTGAGCAAAGTGTTATCGATGGTTGCTACCTGTTGGAAAAAGATCCAAACGGCACCTTCTGTTCGCTGATCCATCGCAGTCCGCTTAACGGCAGCCTGAACGCCGGTACCGAAACTGGTGCGGATGTATCGGTGATCAACGCCGGTAAAAAGCACACCAAGGGTGTCGACATTGTTCTTACTTATGATTTTGACCTGAACAAATACGGCAACCTTAACCTGCGTATGGATGCCACTCACGTAATGGAAAACATCCAACAGGATGGCGACGTATTCCCGTCTTACGATTGCGTAGGTTTGGTGGGTACCCGCTGTCTGCGTCCAGATCCAAAATGGCGCTTTGTGCAAACCACCTCCTGGAACTATGGCGACCTGACCATGCAACTGCGTTGGAAGTACATGAGCGGTCTTAAACAGGATGCAATTGTTCTGGGTGGCGCCGATGCGTCCGATTACGCTAAACCAACACTCGAAGCTTTCAGCTATTTCGACCTGTTGGCGTCTTACGAGTTGACTGATAGCGTAACCCTGCGTGCCGGTATCAACAACCTGTTTGACAAACAACCTCCAATCGTGGGTAACGACTACGGTGGCACCACTGAAAACAGCGGTAACACCTTCCCGGCGACTTACGATCCTCTGGGGCGCTCCGGCTTCGTAGGTGTTAACGCGCGTTTCTAACTTCGCGTTAATGGCCTAAGGGCTGAAACAACGCCTTCGTCTGCTACCTTTACCCTGGTAAAAAGGCGAAGGCGTTTTTTATTGCGCGATTTTATCCGTCGCGCTCTAATTGCCTAGTTGTTATTCATTTGTCACCGCAGGAATAATATGAACAAGCTGCCAGAACCCGGCGATTTTCTCGGTCACCCCAAGGGCCTGTATATTTGCTTTGCCACAGAAATGTGGGAGCGTTTTTCGTTTTACGGCATGAAATTTTTATTGCTGTTGTACCTGACCAAATACCATTTGTTTAGCGATGCCGACAGCCTGGATGTGATGGGCGCCTATGCCGGTCTGGTCTATGCGCTGCCGGTTATCGGCGGGCTTATTGCCGATCGCTATCTGGGCACGCGTCGCGCGGTAATGTTTGGTGGAATTTTACTCTGTATTGGCCATTTGCTGATGGCGGTGGAGGGCGAAAAAGCCGCTTACTACGCTGCAGGTACGTTACTTACCCATGATTTGCACATGCCTGATGGTAGAGTTTTCAATGCAGGCACTGTACTCGCGCAAGCGGTAACCCTGCGTGATACCGCGGCGCTCAATGTGTTTTATCTGGCGGTAACTTTTATCGTCGCGGGCGTCGGTTTTTTAAAGCCCAATATCTCGGTAATTGTTGGCAAACTCTATCCAGAAAATGATCCGCGTCGCGACTCGGGTTTTACCCTGTTTTATATGGGTATTAATCTGGGCTCATTTTTTGCCACCATTATTTGCGGCTGGTTAGGCGAAACCTACGGCTGGAAATACGGTTTTGGTTTGGCGGGTGTGGGCATGTTGCTGGGCTTGGCAACCTTTACCTGGGGCCAAAAATATCTGCGCGGTTACGCCGAAGCTGCGGACCCTGTATGGTTGCAAACGCCTTGCCTAAAAATATTTAACCGCGAACAAATGATCTACCTGGGCACCTTGCCGGCCATGTTGATTATTTGGTTGCTGGTGCAGCACGAGCCAGTGGTGCATATCACCCAAAATATTTTTTTGCTGGTGGGCATAGTGGGCATTTTGGCCTACTCCATGTTGCATATCGATTTAACCCAATCCAAAACCGGTGTCCTGAGTTTGACGGCCGCGATTATTCTATTGGGTGTGGGTGCCATCTTTAGCAGCGAGGGTATATTGCCGGTCTCCGCGCAAGTCACCGAATATCTCACCTATAGTTTGATTGTCAGCCTGCTGGTATTTATCGGCTGGGGCTACAAGTTTCACTATTCGGTTGAGTTTTCGCGCACCCTGGTGCTGATGATTTTAATTGTCTCTACGGTTGTCTTCTGGGCGCTGTTTGAACAGAGCTCCAGCTCCATGACACTGTTTACCGACCGCATAGTCGACCGTGAAGTGCTTGGTTTTAATCTCGGCGCTGCGCAGGTGGCCTCGCTTAACCCTGCATTTATTATGTTGCTGTCGGTGCCTCTCGCCATTCTCTGGC
>CBINKF010000479.1:0-3129 GCA_966251115.1 uncultured Cellvibrio sp. | reverse complement strand
AAACCCAACATGCCCACATCGGCGAGCACTTTCAGTTCCAACTTGAGGTTGCGCTTTTCGCCGGGGGTGCCATGGGTGGTTTTGCGCGGCACGCGGTTGGTGCTGGATTTAAAGCGGGTGTTGCCCAGGCCGTGGAAACCGCCTTGCGCCACCTTGAGTTTTTGCCCTGGCTCGGTCAAATCACCAAACACCTCTTCGGTATCTGTATCAATGACCGTGGTGCCCACAGGCACAGGCAGACAGAGGTCGGCGCCTTTGTGCCCGGTACAGTCTTTGGTGCCGCCCTTCTTGCCATCTTCGGCACGGTATTTGGGCTGGAAGCGGTAATCAATCAGGGTGTTGAGGTTTTCATCGGCAACCAGATACACACTGCCGCCGTCGCCGCCATCACCACCATCGGGGCCGCCCTTGGCAACAAACTTTTCCTTGCGGAAGCTCATGGTGCCATTGCCACCTTTTCCGGCTTCTACAAAGATCGGGGCTTCATCTACAAACTTCACAGGAATCTCCGCGCGAAATGCGTTTTTAAAGAGTTGGTGCAAATATTCTAGGTAAAAAATTTGCGGCAAATCTCTGTTGTTAATAAGGAACTTTTGAAAAATGTAGGCGAGGCAGTCAGCGCAAGGCAAAAACAGGCGAGAAAGCGGAATTTATATGGAATAAATGAGCATTTTGAGCCTGTTTTTAACGCCGCGATGGCAACGCAGGTAATTTTTCAGAAGTTCCTTAAAATAAATAAAGCCCTGGCGGGTTACGACAGGGCTTTATTATTCTGTGGCAGCTGCGAGCAGCGCCGGGCGCTTACACGTAAATATTAAACAGCAACGATGCTGATGTATTTACGGTTGAAAGCACCTTTGGTTTCGAACTTAACCAGACCATCAACTTTTGCGAAGATGGTGTGATCTTTACCGATACCGGTGTTGTTGCCTGAGTGGAACTGAGTGCCGCGCTGACGCACGATGATGCTGCCAGCAGAAACCAGTTGACCACCAAATGCTTTAACGCCAAGACGTTTAGCTTCTGAATCGCGACCGTTGCGGGTACTACCTACCCCTTTCTTGTGAGCCATGGTGCTTTAACTCCTCATTAAGCCTTGATAGCAGTGATTTTCACTTCAGTGAACCACTGACGGTGACCTTGACGCTTCATGTGGTGCTTACGACGACGGAATTTGATGATCTTCACTTTGTCGGCACGGCCATGAGCCACAACTTCTGCAGAGACAGTTGCGCCTTCAACAACGGGGGCGCCAATCTTGACGTCTGCGCCGTCGGCAACCAGGTACACTTTGTTGAATTCAACAACGCCACCGGTGGCGAAATCAATTTTTTCGAGTTTGAGGGTTTCACCCACAACTACGCGATGCTGTTTGCCACCGCTTTCAAAAATAGCGTATGCGCTCATGTATTGCTCCAAAAACACACTTGGACGACACGAAGTAGCCAGGCGACATGCCTGCGGCGTTTGAGACTAGCGTCGTATACCTGAAATCAGGGGCGGCGATTGTACGGTAGCCGAGGCTAAAGCACAAGCTGGAATTGGATGAAAAACAACCGTCTGCGGGGACAAAATCATCTCCTGCCTATCGACCTATAGACAACCCATAGGCAACCGACTTGCACCCCACTTGGCCAACTTGGCGCGGGCCCGTCCAGACCATACATTCAGCAATATCGAGAGCATAAATTCACGAATATCCGGCACCTCGAATCGCTTGGCGCGCCAGTTCAGCAGGTGAGTTCACTAAGCTGTTAGGCCTTTAGCGGGATCAACGACTCACGAGCAACACCAGTTGGCTTATCCTGGCCGCTCAATCTGTTAAAAATTGTAACTCGACGAAGTTCACATAATATTTGCGACATTTCCCTGCAAAATTTACCCCGTTATTCCATAGATCTCAAAAATTCCCCGCCAAATATATGTCTTATATTTATTTTTTATATATCAAAATAGAATCAGTGAGAACCAATTCAACACTATAAGTCATATTAGCCGTTAGCATAGTTTTTAAGCGCCCCCTACAAAGCAGAAGCGCATCCCCCCAGATACTCCCCTCGGCAAAATCCGTGACCCACTGCCCAGTAACAGGACTTAAACCATGTGCAGGATCAGAACCTATTGCTTGTACTTTCTATTGGCGAGTTTGACTTTAGGCCTTTATGGCTGCGGTGGAGCTGCGTCACCTGAATTTAACGAGACTCCCAATTCCAGCAGTCCCTCGAGCGAGACGCCCAATTCCAGCACTCCCTCTGGAGAGACACCTGTCAGCTCAGCGAGCAACAGCTCACTGGCGAACACCAGCACAGGCACAGACACAGACACATCCAGTAGCGCCAACAGTTCGGATGCTATAAGCCAAAAGGGCGGAACCCTTTACGCCGAGCAGTGCGCTGCTTGTCACGGTGCTAATGGCCAAGGTGCTGCCGCCGGGGGGAACCTCAAATCCTGTACCACCTGCGGCGATTACTCGGCGCTGGTTGCGCGTATTGAAACCACCATGCCGCTGGGTACGCCCGCCAAATGCGATCTGGAATGCAGCCAGGCGGTGGCGACTTTTATCCTCGACAATTTCTCCGGGGTTGCGTCCAGCTCTTCGCGTTCGTCCACAGCCAGCAGCCTTAAAAGCGCATCATCGATTAGCAGCAACACGTCCAGCTCAGTCAAAAATTCGAGCGCCAGCTCGGTGATTGTGATTATCAGCTCATCCAGCAGCCAGGTATCAATCTCCAGTGCAACTTCCAGCTCAACGTCCAACTCAACTTCCAACTCAAGTTTCAGTTCAAGCTCCAGCTCCAGCGCAAATAGCCCAGGCAACTCCTCCAGTTCGGTCGCCAGCACGCCGATCGGCGATGCTGCACGCGGTAAAGAGCTCTATGAAAATGGCGGTTTTAATTGCACCAGCTGTCACGGAACCAATGGCAAGGGTTCACTCGTTCCTCTGGATGCAACCAAGAATGTTTACCAATACAGTGGCAGCACCCAAGCTCAGGCGCTGAGCGACTACATCGCCGACTGGATGCCCACCGGCGCCGCTGAAACCTGTACTGGTCAATGCAGCCTGGATATAGCGACCTACATCCAAACCTGGAATCCCGGGGCCCAGCGCATCAAGGGCTACCAGGCCGA
>CBINKF010000478.1:0-3138 GCA_966251115.1 uncultured Cellvibrio sp. | reverse complement strand
TGTCTTACAGCAACTTTACTGTGCCTAGCTCGGGCAGTTATACCATTCGCATGCGTGTTGCCAGCCCTTCAGGTGCAACTGCCTCGGTGGATTTAAATGGCGGCGCCACCCAGCTGGGTAACTTTACAATTCCGGCGACCGGTGGTTGGCAGACCTGGACCACGGTTGCGCGCACGGTCAACTTAACGGCGGGCACCTACAACCTGGGTGTGTACGCGCAAACGGCTAATTGGAACTTCAACTGGATTGAAGTTGTGCCCAACCAAAGCAGCTCGTCAAGCTCATCCAGTAGCTTACCTGCCTGGAGCACGCGTGTTCAGGCGGAAGAATATGGCAGCTACAGCGACACTACCACGGGCAATACCGGAGGTGTTTATCGCCAGGATAATGTCGATATAGAAGCAACATCGGATACTGGTGGTGGTTACGACATCGGTTGGATCGACGCGAATGAATGGTGGGCTTACCCCAATGTGACCATTCCCACCAGCGGCAGCTACACAGTGAGTATGCGTGTTGCCAGCCCATCGGGCGGCACAGCGGCAATTGATTTAAATGCGGGTTCTATACCGCTGGGTGATATGAGTTTGCCGGTAACTGGCGGTTGGCAAACCTGGGCGACAGTGTCGCGCACGGTAACCATTAATGCGGGTACTTATTCGCTGGGCGTATTTGCCAAAACCGGTGGTTGGAACTTTAACTGGATTGAAATTACCCGCAATGGCCAGAGCTCTTCGTCCAGTTCATCCAGCTCTTCTTCCGGTAATCTGGTGTGGAGTGACGAATTTGACACTATCAATCGCGCCGTATGGAGCGATCAGACGGGCGATAATATCAACAACCATGAGCGCCAGTATTACACCGCCGGCAACAACGAATCCATTCAATATGACGCGTCCGCCGGTAGTAATGTGTTAGTGCTGGAAGCGCGCCGCGAAAATCCCGCCAATTACAACTGTTGGTACGGCTACTGTGAATACACCTCGGCGCGTTTAAATACCAACGGTAAAAAAACCTTCCAGTACGGTCGTATTGAGGCGCGCATGAAGCTGCCGCACACCCAGGGAATTTGGCCGGCGTTTTGGATGCTGGGCACTGACATAGGTACCGCAGGCTGGCCCAGCTGCGGTGAGATAGACATTATGGAACACGTAGGCTTTAGCAACGAAGCCAATACCGTACACGGCACTATTCACGGCCCAAATTATTCAGGCTCCAATGGTATAGGCGCGCCTTACAATTTGGCCCAGAGCGTAGATGCTGGTTACCATGTGTATGCTGTGGATTGGCGAGCTGACAGTATTAAATGGTATGTGGACGGCGTGCTCTATTTCAGCCAAACCAAAGCGCAGGTGGAGACCAAAGGCAACTGGGCTTTCGCCCATCCCTTCTACCTTATTCTTAACAATGCCGTAGGCGGTGATTGGCCGGGCGACCCCGATGGCAGCAGCCAGTTCCCGCAGCGTATGTATGTAGATTATATTCGCGTTTATCAATAAGGTTGTGATGCCAACCCCGGGGCTGTTTGCAGCCCCGGGGTTTATTTTGTCGACTGGATTAATGGCGTAAACTTAATTTTTTAATTACCAAGCCCAAGGTTTTATTGAGTCGGTTTATCCGAATAGTGCACGCGACCTGTTTCATCAGTCCAGCGATAAATCGCCCGGGTCTTTTCTTCGTTCTGCGCATTCTGCTCAGAATCTGACGCGCTGGAAACACCTTGTCCCACCTCCCTGATCTCATATTTTTCTTGGGGCTGCTGAATCTGGGAGGCTGAATGAGTATTCGCGCTAAAGGGTTCAGTCCCAGCAGCATTGTCTGCTTCTGGTGGATTAAAAATTATTTCGGTCAATTGATTGAGTTTGGGGTTCATCATCAGCGCCATTTTATTGGGGCTGTTGAGTTGCTGTTGAAATTCCGGGTCGTTAATTATGGCGATAACTTGCGGGCTGGTTTTTATCTGATCTATTCGACTCCAGGCGGTGACCAATTTTTCCGCCGCGTCTCTTGCGCCTTTTTCCGAGTTAACCTCTGACTCTTCCATGAGCGCCTGCATGTGCGGGTTGTTCACCAGGTTTTTAAATTCTTCGGTTTGCATTAGCCCATCGATATTTTTTTGCGCCATCAGCTGCTGGATTTTTTCATCGCGCAGCAGCCCCTGCATTTGACCATCCTGACTTACGGCCTGCACATGGGTGAGCATGGTTTGCGGGTCTTCCACAAAGGCGCGGGTAATTTGTGTGGCGGTATCATCTTTGAGTGTTAGTTTAACTGCGGTTGCAGCCGCTTGGCTGACCAACTTTTTTGCGCTGGCTTCAATAAAAGAATCGCGTGCACCGGCAAGTTGGGCCATTGAGGGTACGTCAGCTTTAGCGCTTTGACTGTCAGTTTGATTCTGGAAATTAACTTGGTCGTGAGTGCCGCTATTAGCTGGCGACTCGGCAAGCTGCAATGTGGATTTGGGGACCTGGCTGAGCACATAAACCACCACCAGTCCCAACAGGCCGCCAAACACCAAGCCAAAGGCCAGGCCGCCGAATTTGGAGGCGCGCTCAGCGGTTGAATCAGCGGGGATGCGATCGGCGAGATATTCCAGCAGCGAGGACACCGCAAAACTCACCACCAAAAAAATGCCACTGCCAGCGACAAAGTACACCAGTAATCCATCCAGGGGGGTGTAGTGAATTAATACTTTGCCTAAGGGACGGGTAAAAAATATCGCTGCGGGGTAGGCCACCAGCCAACTGAGTAGGCGACTCACCGAGCCTAAAAAACCTTTGACGTAACCGCGCCAGGCAAAAAAGGCGAGAAAGGCGCAAAACACTATATCCAACAGGCCCATATGATGAGTTCCCAAAAATTATTTTATGGTGACCAGCATAGCGGGCCAGGTTCAATTGGGAAAGTTTACCGAGCCTGGGCCAGAGGATTGACTGAATATTTTTGAAGCCAATTGCACAGTGTTTGGCTTTTTAAGACAAAGAATTAAAGATGGGAAAGAGGGATAAAGCGTAAGCAGAATGCCGGCAGGGAATAGCTCCCCGCCGGCAAAGGGTTTTAACGCAGCGGTGAAATCAAAGCTTCACACTCGGCAGCCGTCAGGTTTTGTCCGCACACGGGGATCTGGTCCCTGGGTGA
>CBINKF010000477.1:0-3150 GCA_966251115.1 uncultured Cellvibrio sp. | reverse complement strand
CAAAGCTCCCCAGGCAATGCGCGAGCTGTCGAAAAAATTTGAAGCCATGTTTGTATCTCAAATGCTCAAGACCATGCGTGAAGCCAACGATGTAGTCGCCGAAGGTTCGTACATGGACAGCAGCGAACAAAATTTTCACCGCGAGATGATGGACCAGCAGTTGGTGCTCAACCTGACCAGTGGGCGCGGTATAGGTTTGGCTGATCAGTTTTATCGCAATATGATGCGCGACTACGGCCAGAACCTGAATGCTCCACAGGCTGCTTCGGGTCAACCTGATTCCAGCCAAAATAATTTGCCGCAAAGTTTGATCAACTCGTCCTTGTCCGCCAAACCACTATTCAAACCGGTGACTGATCAAGGGGCAGGGGATTCTGCTGCGCAGGCTTCCGCAAGCCTGGATGCGTTTTTGCAGGCCTATTATGACAATTCATCCTCAGCGGACTCAGCGCAATCACCCAGCGCCCAGATCTACCTTAAAGGTGGTAAAACCTCGGTAAGTCCATCGCAACAAAAATTTATTGCCAGTATTCGTCCCCATGCCGAGCAAGCCGCTAAAGCATTGAATGTCAGCCCCGAGGTTATTATGGCGCAGGCAGCCTTGGAAACCGGCTGGGGTAAACACGTTATTCACACCCAAAATGGCCAAAACAGTTTCAACCTGTTCAATATCAAAGCGGGTGGTGCCTGGTCGGGCGACAGCATTAATGTGTCCACTCTGGAATACAAAGGCAATAAAGCCAACCTAGAGCGGGCTGATTTTCGCAAGTACAACAGCTATGCCGAAAGCTTTGCCGATTATGTGAAGCTGTTACAAAACAATGATCGCTACCAACAGGCGCTGCAGGCCGGCACTAACTCGGCAGCCTACGCCCAGGCACTGCAGGATGCCGGTTACGCCACCGACCCGGACTACGCTGCAAAAATTCGCGAGTTGCTCAGCAATGATTTGATTAACGCAGAGGACAACAGAGCTGACGGAAATTCACTTATCAATTTGGCCAGCGCCCCTGGCATGCATTTAGTGGAGTAAGAAAATGGCAGGCTTATTGTCTAACGCGGTTTCCGGATTGCAGGCCAGTCAAACGGCACTGCGTACCGCAGGTCATAATATCTCCAATGCCAATACTGCTGGTTATAGTCGCCAAACGGTGGAATACACCACCAATATCGAGCAGAAATTTGGTAGCGCCGGCTTTTTAGGTAACGGTGTCAGTGTTTCTTCAATCGAGCGCGTGGTAAACGAGTTTGTGAATACACAGCTGCGTCTTGATACATCTGCCTATAACCAACTCAATTCATACAATGCCAACATCAGTAAACTGGACAAATTGCTAGCTGATGAAAGCTCCGGCTTATCCGGAATCCTCCAGGGTTTTTTTCAGTCTTTGCATAATGCCGCTGACGATCCATCCTCGCTGTCCGGGCGCCAGTTGGTAATTACTCAGGCAGATAGCTTGAGTAATAAATTCAATACGCTCTACGAACGTTTCGCAGATATCAGCAAAGGTGTCACAAGTGAGATAAGCACGGTGGTTGCGCAAGCGCAGTCATTGGCAAAATCCATAGCCGATTTAAACCAGTCAATCAGCGAAAAAAATGTGTCCAATGAGGGTGGGGCACCTAATGACCTTTTGGATCAGCGTGATGAAGCCCTGCGCAAACTATCCGAGTTGGTATCCATTCAGCTAGTGACTGCCTCGTCCGGTGATATCAATGTGTTTGTCGGTAATGGACAACCCCTGGTGCTGGGACGCAGTGTTAGCAATTTTACCGTGGATAACACCGGCAATGTGCGCATTGACAACGGCAAAACCTCGTTTGATGTTACCGGTGATTTGAGTGGCGGCAAGTTGGGTGGGCTTATCGATTTTCGCGATAACGCCTTGAATCCAACGATGAATGAACTCGGTCGTGTCGCCTTGGTTCTCAGCGATCAATTTAATCAGTTACAAGGCCAGGGCCTGGATTTGGATGGCGATTTTGGCAGCGCGATGTTTGGTGACTATAACAGTGATCAAGCAGCTGCCAATCGCGTGATTCCCAGCGCTAATAACAAGCCGCCTTATGATCGGTTAATCAATGCCACTATTACCGATACCGATGCGTTAACGTCCAGTGACTATACGTTTGCCATTACGCCCAATTCCAGTAATTACACTGTTGTGCGTGAATCCGATGGAAAAGTTGTCTCTCAGGGCGTCATTAGTGGCGCTTATCCAACCAGCATTCAATTTGATGGCGTTTCGTTAAATCTACAAGGCGGCTCATTTCAGGGGGGCGATAGTTTTACCATTCAGCCAACCCGCAATGCCAGTCGTGATCTTGATAATATTTTAAGCCGCCCCGAAGACCTTGCGCTGGCAGCCCCGATTCGCGCAACGGCTGCCAGTGAAAATCAGGGCAGCGGCAATATCAGCTCGGGCAGTGTGACTGGCTTGTTGGATGCCAACGGCAATCCATTGCCTATGTTTAGTACGCCGGGGCAAATGTCTCCGCCCTTAATTGTGGTATTTACTTCCGCCACTACCTACGATGTTTTGGACAATACCGATCCGTCCAACCCTGTTGACTTAAACCCTCCTATCCGTGAACAGGTGTATATCCCGGGAATTGAAAATCAGCTGTTCACCCAGGATCAGGGAGAAACTAAAATTATTGGAAAGGGTGCACTTTTAGGGCTGCCTGATGGCCGCCTGCCCTTAGTCGGCGTGGATGCCTCAACCCCACCGCAAACCAATGGCTACCTGGCTGAGCGCTACAGCTTTAAAACAACTGATCCTGCAACGGGTGTGTCAACTACACAAAATGTAATTACCCAGAGTGGTGCTTCGGCAGCGCAGACGGCGAGCCTACTCAACGCCATCCCCGGGGTATCTGCAAACGCCTATACCACGGCAAGTATTACCGATATCAACATCGCCCCTGGGGCGTTTGCCCCACCGTTGCAAATTACATTGAACGGCGAAGCGCTTATTGGATATGAGGCTGGAGCCTTTGCAGCAGATGTCCCCGATCCTAATGTGGACGAAGTGGCGTTTAACGATTATCTGGCACAGCGCCTTACTGACAACCCCACGGTGCAGTCTTTGGGGCTTCGCGCTACCAGTGGTCACAATGCGCTGACGGGTGCGCCTGAGGTGAAGATAG
>CBINKF010000476.1:0-3152 GCA_966251115.1 uncultured Cellvibrio sp. | reverse complement strand
AGGCTAATTAACACATATCACTTAAACCTCTGGATTAATCCTTGATATAAATTCCCCTGCAGCCCTTATAATGGGCTGCTTTTGGCAAGTAAATTGAATTTGACTTGAGGTATACATGGCAGATTTGGCTGCTTATCAGTATGTGTTGATCGCTTTGATTTTTGTGTGGAGCGGCTTTGTCCGCTCGGGTTTGGGTTTTGGCGGCGCGGTTATGTCGCTGCCGTTTTTGCTGTTGATCGATAATCAGCCACTGGTTTACCTGCCTATTATCGCGGTGCATCTGCTGTTTTTTTCGTCACTCACTGTTTGGCAAAATTCACGTAAACATAAGCAGCGGGCTGCGGCGGGTGACGCCCAGCTGCACGCCAGTACAGTGGATTGGGCCTATTTGAAAAAAGCCTTGGGCATAATGATTGTGCCCAAACTGATCGGTGTGTTTGGCCTGCTGACGCTGCCCGCCAATTTGATGACTGGCATTATCTTTGTCATCGTGGCGGTTTACGCGGTGACCTATATTCTGGACAAGCCTTTTAAGAGCAGCCACCCGGTGTTGGATGTTATTTTCCTAATGCTGGGCGCTTACATCTCCGGCACATCGCTGATAGGCGCACCATTGATAATTGCCGTGTTTGCCACTCATGTGGCCAAACAGCAATTGCGCGATACGCTGTTTGTGCTCTGGTTTATATTGGTGTGCATTAAGATGAGCGCCTTTATTTATGTTGGTGTGGATTTGCAATTAATTCATCACCTGTGGCTATTGCCGGCGGCTGGCGTTGGACATGTGATTGGCCTTAGATTCCATCAAAAAATTATGAGCGGCGATACCAAAGTATTTTATCGTGTACTGGGTTTTGCTTTGTTGCTGGTGAGTGTCGCTGGCCTTGTGAGTGTCTATTTAAAATGAGTGAACAACAATTAACCCCCGATTGGCCAGTATTGGTAAGCCTGTGGCGCAAGCTGATGACTGAGCCTCAATTGCCTTTTATCGATCGCTGGTTAAAGCAGCAGTTCAGGCCTCCCATAAATCGTGGCAAAAAACACCCGGCACCTATACCCGCGCCTTCGCTGGCGGAACAGTTGCAATTAAGCCGTTGCTTGATGGAGGCCATAGGCTTTGCGCAATTGGCCTGTGCCTTGGAGCAGGGGTTTAAGGCGCAGCAAGCAGGCGCAGCGGCTCCCGACTGGGATGCCTGGGACCTGGACTGGCACCGCGAGGATATTAAAACCCTGGCTCCCAATGATTTTTGGTTTTGGGTGGGGCTGCGTCTGGACTGGGACATATCGCAATTGCGTGTAGTTGATGCGGCAGCTCGGTGCGAGTTTTTTGCGCGAGCTAGACCAATAGGTGAAAACCACTTGTCAGCCTGGTCGCTACTCTGGTTTGGCTTGCGCCCGCAGTGGGCTTCTATGCTGGAGGAGCGCAGTTGCTCCTGCGGTTGGACCCATCAACAGCTGCAGCAATTTATTGAATGGCAACAGCAAATGCCACCGCTGTGGTTGCGCGCGCAGCAGGGAAAAACTGTGGTGGAGCTGGCAGCGCAATTGCGTGGCGAAGGGGTAGAGGTGGCGCAGGTTGATCAGCACTTACTCGCCAAGGGTGGCAAAGGCCTGGCAAATACCCAGGCTTACAAATCCGGCTGGGTCGAAATTCAGGATCTCGCCAGTCAAATGATTGCCGATGCAGTAGAGGCCAAACCCGGTCAAAAAATTTGGGATGCCTGTGCCGGAGCAGGTGGCAAAAGCTTGGCGATTGCCAGCAGGCTCAACAACAAAGGCATGCTGCTGGCGACTGATCTGCAGGCGTACAAGCTGGAAGAGTTAAAACGCCGGGCCAAGCGTGCGGGTTTATTTAACCTGCGCAGCTTTACCTGGGATGCCGCAGCGCCTTTGCAATTGCCCAAAGAGGTCGCCCAGCAGCAGGGCTTTGATTGGGTGCTGGTCGATGCCCCTTGTACCGCCAGCGGTACCTGGCGACGCAATCCGGATGCGCGCTGGCGTTTTAGCAATAGTGATACCCGCGAATTGCTGGCGATTCAAAAACAGATATTGCAGCAGGCTTCGTTTGCAGTTCGTCCCGGTGGACAGCTGGTTTACGCCACTTGCAGCTGGCAGTGGGCGGAAAACGAAGGGCAGGTGCGCGATTTTTTAACGACTAACCCACAATTCAAACTTAAGCGTCAGCAGCTATTGGGGGCGCCGGATTATGATGCAGACACTATGTTTGTTGCTGTGTTGGTCCGCGCATCAAAATCCTGACGTCAAACGAAAGGCGGATTTTTGACTAGACTATAGGCCCGGTAATCAATTGGCTGGGCAGAGTTATCGTGTAAGTGTCCCTACCTTTGTAAAGGTCTGTGAGAGTCGTCAATGAAATATGACGTTGTGGTAGTAGGTGCCGGAATTCAAGGTGTGGGTGTCGCTCAGGCGGTTGCCGCCGCTGGCTATTCGGTGCTGGTGTTGGAGCAAACCGCCCCCGCCGCGGGCACGTCCAGCAAGTCATCCAAGCTTATTCACGGCGGCCTGCGCTACCTGGAGTCCATGCAGTTTGGCCTGGTGCGCGAAAGCCTGAAAGAGCGTGCGCTACTGCTGCGGTTGGCGCCAGATCTGGTCAAACTTAAGCCGCTGTATATTCCCGTTTACAAAGAATCCAGTCGCTCGGCGCTCACTATCCGCGCTGGCCTTAGCCTTTACGCCTTGCTCGCCGGTTTGACGAGTGATTCGCTGTTTCGCCAGTTATCGCGTCGCCACTGGGATGAGTTGCGCGGATTAAAACAGCAGGATCTGCGCGCTGTGTTTCGCTACAGCGAAGCGCAAACCGACGATGCCGCGCTTACCCGTGCGGTGCTGCATTCCGCCATAGAGTTGGGGGCCGAGCTGCGTATGCCCGCGCGCTTTGTCAGTGCCAAGCGCAACGGCCAGAATTGTCATGTGCATTTTACCGACGACCAGGGCCAGCACTCGGTTAGTTGTCGCGTACTGGTGAATTGCGCCGGGCCTTGGGTTGATCAGGTTTTGGCCAGGATTTCTCCAGCGCTTGCGCACCCAGCGGTCGAGCTGGTGCAGGGGAGCCACCTGTTGTTGCCGCCGCTGCTGGACCAATATTTTTATCTGGAGGCACCACGCGATAAGCGCGCGGTGTTTGTGCTGCC
>CBINKF010000475.1:0-3161 GCA_966251115.1 uncultured Cellvibrio sp. | reverse complement strand
GCCCCTGACCAATTAATTTATCGGGGTGATATTCGCTCATCAGCTTGCGGTAGGCCTTTTTCACTTCTGCATCTGTTGCGCTCTGTTCCACGCCCAAGGCCTGGTAGGCCAACTCCAATTCATTGGCGCGGGCCGCTGATCCATAGCCCTGACTACCGCTATAGCCGCCACTGCCAGCGCTCGACTGGTAACTGCCTCCAAAGGCATTTTGCGCGTTTATCATGCGCAGCAGCTGCTCAAATGCGAGCGGTGAAAAACCCAAACCTTCGGCAACCTGACGCAAAATGCGCGCTTCTGGTTCGTCCAGTTGGCCATCGGCCAGCGCCAGGTTGATCAAATAAACCAGCAACATCTGCGTAAGATTAGGGCTGCGTGTCGCGTAAATTCGAAATTGAGACAAGGTTGTCTCAAGCGAAAAATCCCCCTCTGCGCCCAGCTTGAACAAGCGAATTGCTTCGCGCCTATGCTCCGTTGTTAAGCCCATGCGCGTCATCAGCTGCTCGGTTAACGAAATTTCGCTCTCGCTGATGCGACCGTCTGCCTTGGCCAGGTGCCCCATACATAAGAACACAGTTTCAAAAAAGCGGCGCTGAATCTCCTCCAGCTCGGCGCGCGATACCCTGGGGTTGTGCTGATCGGTAATACGATCAAACCAATGCCCTAAAAACACACCGCCCATAGCGCCCACCGGGCCCAGGGTCAGCAAACCTACAAAACCACCAATTAGCTTTCCAATCATAAAAAATTACTTTCTCGTCAACATAAATTTCAGGAGGAGCAGGACAACATGGAGCAACCTGCTTTTACCCGCGCCCACTCCGGACGCTTGGCAAAATAGGTCTGGTGCTCCGGCTGCTCGTCGTAGGGTTTGCGCAGGACGTCCAAAAGCCGCGCTATTTCGCGGTAATCGCCCTGCTCAGCCATTTCAATTGCCTTCTGGGCTAAATAATTGCGCAATACGTATTTGGGATTGGCCGCGTTCATACGCGCGCGTTTTTGGGGTTCGTCATTGCCATGAAGTACATAATCCTGCTGCAGCCGCGCCCCATAGCGACGCAACCATTGCGCCATGGCGACCGCCGCAGTTTCATCCGGTGCGGTGTAATAGGCTTCGGCAACCACTGCCAGCAGCTGCTGGTCAGTTGCGCTGTCAGCTGCGGCGGCATCCAGGCGGGCGAGTAGACGATAAAATATGGTCATATCCATCTCGGCCTGCTGTAACAGTTGATGTAACTCCTCGACCCAGGGCAAATCCCGCTCGGAGTCAAAGTGGCTAAGCCCCAGCTTGTTGGCCATATCGCGCTGACTGCAGCGGGCAAACTCCTGCTGAAATACCTTCAGGCCAGCCTCCAAAGATTCAACGGAGTTGATCAAGGGATAAATCGCATTGGCCAGTTGCGCGAGGTTCCACAGCGCAATGCGCGGCTGGTTGCCATAGCGGTAGCGGCGCCCCTGAGCATCGGTGGTGTTGGGAGTCCAGTTGAGGTCATAGCCCTCCAGCCAGCCGTAGGGGCCATAGTCTATGGTCAGCCCAAGAATCGACATATTGTCGGTGTTCATCACCCCGTGAACAAAACCCACACGCATCCAGTGCGCCATTAGCTGCGCCGTGCGCCGGCACACCTCCTCAAACCAGGTGCAATAGGTTTGAACCTCAGGTTCGCTATTCGGGTTCAACAACTCCGGGAAATCACTGCGGATCGTGAAATCTACCAGTTGTTTCAACAACCCCAGCTCGCCGCGCGCCGAAAAAATCTCAAAATTACCAAAACGGGTAAAACTGGGGGCCACACGACAGACCACCGCGCCCGGCTCCAGTTGCGGGTGGCCATCATAAAACATATCGCGCAGCACCCTGTCGCCTGTGCTGACCAGACTGAGTGCGCGGGTGGTGGGTACCCCCAGGTGATGCATGGCCTCACTGCACAAAAACTCGCGCAGCGAGGAGCGCAATACAGCCAAACCATCGGCGGTGCGCGAATAGGGGGTGCGCCCTGCCCCTTTCAATTGCAGCGTCCAGTGTTCACCCCTGGCGTTGACCAGCTCGCCCAGGTTTATCGCCCGGCCGTCACCCAATTGCCCGGCCCAGTGGCCAAACTGGTGTCCGCCATAACAGCAGGCGTGGGGCGCCATACCTGGCAACAGGCGATTGCCGGCAAAGACCTGGGCGAATTCGTCTGAAAGGCAGAGGTTTTCGGGGATATTAAGTAAATCCGCAACCTCGCGCGCATAGGCCAGCAATTGTGGCGCGCTGGCCTGGCGTGGGCTCACACGGGAATAGACGGCGCCCTCCACTTGGCGCGGGGAGTTATCATCCAGAGGGTCGGCGGGAAGTTGGTTTACCAGGCGGTTGTCAAACTGCAGCTGGTCGAGGCTGAAAATGGCCATGCGCATCTCAAGCAGGTAAAGGCGCGATTTTATCACCCAGCTTCGAGAATTGCAGAGCCTATCTCCGATGTGATCTCAAACGCGGCCCCAGAGCTGACAATCGTCACCGCCCCGGGGCAGCTTTATTCGCGCAGAGTTCGGGGTGCAAAGGCAAATTTAAATTGGCGATAGTTTTTGTTGAAGGTAGCCTCATCCAGTGCCGAAATCTGCTCAAAGGGTGAAGCATTCAAAATGGCCGCACGCGACGACTCGTCCAGAGCCTGGTTGCCGGAAGATTTGATAAGTTTTAACGACTTGACCTGGCCGTTTCGGTCCAGATTCACATCCCAGGATACCGTCAGTTGCTTATCGCTTTTTTCGGTGGGGCGGTGCCAGAACCTTTTTACCTGCTCGGCAATATAGAGGTTGCAACTTTCCACACTGCGGCAGCGGTCGAGAAACCCACCCGAACCATAGGCGAGCGACTGATTTATCGGCGCGCAGGCGCCCAGCAACGACACAGTTAACAGCAGTACTATTAGACTGGATATTATTTTCATTATTCAAACCCACACACATCTACGTCAGGACTAAGCCTTCTAGTTAGGGTCGATTCCATCCAAACCGGGACAAAACGCCCGATGAATCGGGGCGCGTCACTTAATATTACCTGAAGCACCCGGTTAAAAAGCAAGTAGCAATCCACAAATTTAAGGTAAATCAGACTATTTAAAAAAACGGCAGCCGAAGCTGCCGTAAAGGAGTGCCCCTTAGGGCTGGTTTAACAACTTATC
>CBINKF010000474.1:0-3176 GCA_966251115.1 uncultured Cellvibrio sp. | reverse complement strand
ATTCCTGCGAATCTATAAGGGGTTTGACTCAGGCGTTGTGCTGCTCAATTTCTTCCAGGCTGAGTTTGCGCGCCTCAGTTTCCAACATTACGGGAATGCCATCGCGAATGGGATAGGCCAAACCGCTGGCCCAACACACCAGTTCCTGCTGCTCGGGGTGATATTCAAGCTCACCTTTGCTGACCGGACAAACCAGGATACTGAGCAGTTTTTTGTCAATCATTGCGCTCAACCCACCTAAGACAAAACGGGGCGGTATATTACACCGCCAATCACCGGCCTGTCTCTAGCGCCAACTGGCTAAAGGGACTTATCTTGCTGATTTTTCTTTGTTTTCAGAATGGGATACTATGAGACCGCTATCATCTTTGGGCATGGTACCCACCAATAATTGAGGGTCGACACGCTCTTCAAACCAGTTCATACGCCAGTCGAGGTGAGGTCCTGTGGCGCGCCCGGTTTGACCAACCTTGGCAATCCCCTGCCCCTGGGTGATTTTGTCACCTTTTTTAACCAGGATCTTACTCAGGTGGATAAAGGTGGAAGACAAGCCATGACCGTGATCGATAATTAGGGTGCCACCAGAAAAGAACATATCCGGGTGTACCAGGGTCACTACCCCAGACGCAGGGGCCCGCACCAAAGTTCCCACAGGACGGGCAATATCAACGCCAAAGTGCGGCGTCCCCGGCACGCCGTTATACACCCGCTGGCTGCCGTAAACGCCAGAAATTCGACCGGTTAATGGCCAGTGAAACGGCTGAGCAAAAAAGTCTACATTGAAATCCTGCTTGCGCGCGTCGGCGGCCATCTGGGCCTCCATTCGGGCGCGTTTTACCTGCTCAGGGTCCGGTTCAACGGTTTTTTGCGGAACACCGGTGACCCGCTGGATATCGTATTGGCGCTTTTTAACAGCATAAATTTTGGTCTCGCGACTGCCATCTGCTTTGGTTAACACCAATTTTACCTGGCTTGCTGCATCGCGCCCCAAACCAAACACAAACTGCCCTTTGCGGTTGGGGCGCAATTTTTTACCCTGATACTCTACCTGCTCGCCGGCAGCCAACTGGCCAATAATCACCCCACCCTGCTGCCATTGACCTTTAAGCGCCAACGCCATCAGATTGGTCGACGCCATTGTCAGGCAGGCTATTAAAAGGATTTTGCATGGGGTCATAATTTGCCTCCAGGGTTTAATTGCCGTTTTACACCTAAAAAAAACGGCAGCCAAGCTGCCGTTTTTTTATTGCTGGCTCACTTACTGGGCTTTATCGCCAACACGCAGAATTTTCATGGTGTTAGTGCTGCCGAGCAGGTTGATATCGCCGTTAGAGACAATCACCAGATCGCCATCCACCAAAATACCCTTCTGCTTGAGCAATTCAACCGCCGGGGTCAGGTCGTGGCGCGACAGAGCTTCAGCGGTATCAAAGGCCACAGGCTGCACACCGCGATAAAGCGCGACTTTACGCTGTGTGGGAACATGGCGCGAGAACGCAAAAATCGGTAACTGCGAACCTACGCGCGACATCAGGCGCGGGGTGCTGCCTGACTCGGTGAGCGCAATAATCGCCTTAACACCGGCCAAATGGTTAGCGGTAAACATAGCCGCCAGCGCAATTGACTCGTCAATGGAGTTAAAGGCCTGATCCATGCGATAGGTATCGAAGCTGGCCGTCGGGTGTTTTTCAGCACCCAGGATAATACGCACCATGGCTTCAACCGTTTCAACCGGGAAGCTGCCAGCGGCAGTTTCAGCAGACAGCATTACCGCGTCGGTACCATCCAGCACGGCGTTAGCTACGTCAAACACTTCGGCGCGGGTTGGCAGCGGGCTGTTGATCATGGACTCCATCATCTGGGTCGCGGTGATCACCACTTTATTCAGCGCACGCGAGCGCTGAATAATGCGCTTCTGCACACCGATAAGTGCCGCATCACCAATTTCTACACCCAGGTCACCACGGGCAACCATCACTGCATCACTGGCGCGGATAATATCGTCCAGCACCTGATCGTCAGAAACCGCTTCAGCGCGCTCAATTTTGGCCACCAGGCCAGCGCGACCACCGGCTTCTTCCATCAGCTTGCGCGCCAGATTCATATCTTCAGCAGAGCGAGGGAAAGAAACAGCCAGATAATCCACGTCGATTTCCGCCGCCGTTTTAATATCTGCCATGTCTTTGTCGGTTAAAGCCGGCGCAGTCAGGCCGCCACCTTGGCGGTTGATACCCTTGTTGTTGGACAGCGGGCCAGCCACCTTGGTGGTGGTGTAAATGCGTGTACCTTCAATTTTGTCCACCTGCAAAACAACACGGCCGTCGTCGAGCAGCAGAATATCGCCTGGTTTACAGTCGTTGGGCAGCTCTTTGTAGTCAATACCCACTTGCTCCTGGGTGCCAGCATCGCGCTCCAATGAGGCATCAAGCACAAACTTGTCACCCACTTTCAGGTGGATCTTGCCATCTTTAAAGCGGGCAACGCGGATTTTTGGCCCCTGCAGGTCACCCAGCACCGCCACAAAGCGATTGTGCTTGGCAGCCAGCTCGCGCACAGTTTCGGCACGGCGCTTATGGTCCTCGGGTGAACCATGGGAAAAGTTCAAACGAACTACGTTTACGCCAGCGAGAATCAAACGCTCCAGAACCTCGGGAGATTCTGAAGCTGGACCCAATGTACTGACGATTTTGGTGCGTCTAATCATGGCGGGTTCCTTATTACTTAGCGGACATCAACGCCAGGGTGTTATCCAACATGCGGTTGGAGAAACCCCACTCGTTGTCGTACCAGCTAAGCACTTTTACCCACTTGCCGTAGACTTTAGTTTGCAGAGAGTCGTAGTTGGATGAGTGTGGGTTGTGGTTAAAGTCCACAGACACCAAAGGCTCATCACAGAACGCCAGAACGCCGGGCATGTCTTTTTCAGAAGCCTCTTTCATGGCGGCATTGATAGCTTCGACACTTACATCTTTCTCAACTAACACGTTCAGGTCAACCAGAGAGACGTTAATGGTTGGCACGCGCACAGAAATACCATCCAGTTTGCCTTTCAGCTCTGGCAACACCAGGCCTACCGCTTTGGCAGCACCAGTGGTGGTTGGAATCATCGACTGGGTTGCGGAGCGAGCGCGGTAGATGTCTTTGTGATAAACATCAGACAGCACCTGGTCGTTGGT
>CBINKF010000473.1:0-3179 GCA_966251115.1 uncultured Cellvibrio sp. | reverse complement strand
ACGTCTATATCGGCGGCGGGGTTAACGCCGTTGGCCACGTGGATCACATTGTCGTCATCAAAGCAGCGCACTACGTGGGCGATCGCGTCTGTCTCGCGGATATTGGCGAGGAACTTGTTGCCCAGGCCTTCACCCTTGGAGGCGCCCGCTACCAGGCCGGCGATATCCACAAACTCCATGGTGGTGGGCACTATGCGCTCGGGTTTGACGATTTCGGCCAGTTTGTCCTGGCGCGGGTCGGGTACGGCAACTACCCCGGCGTTGGGCTCAATGGTGCAGAAGGGAAAGTTCTCGGCGCCAATACCGGCGTTGGTGAGGGCGTTAAAGAGAGTTGATTTGCCGACGTTGGGCAGGCCGACTATGCCGCATTTGAAACCCATGGTACGAATCCGCTGAAAAAGGCTAGGAAATAACTGGTGAAATTAGAAAGGGCGCGATTATACATGTTTGCGCCCCCGCTGATCTAATACGCTGGCAAGGCTATTTTTTCGCCTCTGTGTGCAGATTCTTCATCGCCTGGTTCCAGTTGCCGCTGATGGCATCTGGCAGGGCTTTGATGGCGCGTTCTGTAGCCGCTTCGGTTAGCTCGCTCTCGCTTTGGGGGGCGCGCTTGAGTACAAAATTGGCGACCTGGGCGGCGCTGCCTGGGTGGCCTATGCCCAAGCGCAAGCGGGCAAAATTCTGGTTGTTACCCAGGGCGCTGATGATGTCGCGCAGGCCGTTGTGGCCGCCGTGGCCGCCGCCCTGTTTAAAGCGCGCGACGCCGGGGGCCAGGTCCAGTTCATCGTGGGCCACCAGTATGGCCTCGGGTGGAATTTTGAAAAAGTTGGCCAGGGCGCCCACCGCCTGGCCGCTGCGGTTCATATAGGTGGTGGGGATCAACAGATGCAGATCCTGTCCGGCCAGGCGGATGCGCGCGGTCAAGCCAAAATACTTGGCTTGCGGTTGCAGGCTGGTGCCCGCCTGGCGCGCCAGCTGTTCGACTAAATCGGCGCCGGCATTGTGGCGGGTGCGCTCGTATTCGCTGCCTGGGTTACCCAGGCCCACCAGCAACTGAATCTTGTTAGTCATAAATGGCCATCTCCTCGTTCAGGGCGCGTATTCTGGCCTGAATCGCCTGGGGAAAAAAGCCATCTATGCTCGTTCGTTGCGTGCGGGGAGGAGTTTTACGCAGATAAAAAAAGAGCCAAGGTGTTTGCCTTGGCTCTTTTTTTTTGGGGGGCCACCTGCTTAGTGCATTTGGCCCCGGCAGCAGAATTAAGCTTCTGTGCTCTCTTCGTCTGCGCCACCCTTGGCTTTCAGGATGGTGACTACAGCCAGGTCGTGGTCTGCGCCCTGAGCCAGAGCTGTAGAGGTAACACCTTTTGGCAGCTTCAGGTCAGAGATGTGCAGGATTTGACCAGCTTCCATTTCCGTCAGATCTACTTCGATGAACTCGGGCAGGTCTTGTGGCAAGCAAGTGATGTCCAGCTGGGTCAGGTTGTGAACAATTTTACCGCCCTGGGTTTTAACACCCACAGAAGTCGCTTCGTTCAGGAAGTGCAAGGGCACATTGGTGTGCAACTTGGTTGCCCTGTCAACGCGCAGGAAGTCTACGTGCAACACAGTTGGCTTGGATGGGTGACGCTGCAGATCCTTCAGGATTACGTCTTGCGTTTTGCCATCAACACTCAAACTGATGATGTGAGAGTAGAAAGCTTCGCTTTCCAGGTGTCTGATCAGCTCTTTGTGGGCAACAGAGATACCTTGTGGGGCTTCTTTACCGCCGTAGATGATACCTGGAACTTGATCTGCCAAACGACGCAGGCGGCGGCTCGCACCTTTCCCCAAATCGTTACGGGCACTTGCATCTAATTTAAAGTCTTCAGACATGTTTACGTCCTCGGTTTAACCATCAAGATCCGCGACCAGAATCAGGATGGGTTGATAAAAACCCTGAAACTCAGGGCAGTGGTCTGAGGCCAGGTTTCGCCCTAGCGAAACATGGCACTCAGGGATTCTTCATTGCTCAGGCGGCGCATGGCTTCGCCGAGCATTTTGGACAGCGTCAGCACGCGAATGCGCGGGCAGTCCAATGACGCCTGGCTCAGGGGGATGGAGTCGGTTACCACCAGTTCATCCAGCATGGAGCCGTTAATGTTTTCAATCGCATTCCCTGAAAGTACCGGGTGGGTACAGTAAGCGATGACTTTTTTGGCGCCGTGCTGCTTAAGCGCTTTGGCGGCGCTGCACAGGGTGCCGGCGGTCTCGATAATGTCGTCCACCAGCAGACAGGTGCGGCCTTCCACTTCACCGATAATGTGCATAACTTCAGCGACATTGGCGCGCGGGCGGCGCTTGTCGATAATCGCCAGGTCGGTGCCCAGTTGTTTGGCTACCGCGCGGGCGCGCACTACACCGCCGATATCGGGCGATACAGTGATCAAATCTTCAAACTTCTGCTCTTCGATATCTTCCAGCAGCACCGGTGAGCCGTAGACGTTATCCACCGGCACATCAAAGAAGCCCTGAATCTGCTCGGCGTGCAGGTCAACGGTCAATACGCGGTCGACACCTACGCCTACCATCATATCGGCCACTACCTTGGCGGTAATGGGCACGCGCGCCGAGCGCACGCGGCGATCCTGGCGGGCGTAGCCGAAGTAGGGCACTACGGCGGTGATACGACCCGCGGAAGCGCGTCTCAGCGCATCCACCATCACGATTAATTCCATCAGGTTGTCGTTGGTGGGTGCGCAGGTGGGCTGCACCACAAACACATCGCGGCCGCGCACGTTGTCGTGCAGCTCAACGGCGATTTCGCCATCGGAGAACTGGGACACAGAGACATTGCCCAGTGGCATACCCAGGGTGTCAACGATTTTCTTGGCAAGTTCGGGGTTAGCGTTGCCGGTAAAGACCATCAAGTCAGTCACGTCAGATACCTTTAAGTGTGTCTTGGGAGTGAATGCCAGTGCCGAATTCTGCTGTGTAAAAAAGCAGCAGGTTTTACCCTTGGGGAAAATCGCCCGAGGTCGGGAAATCTAATTGGAAGGCTGGAAACCAGAGCTGTCATTGGCGCACACGAGTATAGAGAAAGAATGGCAATGACGAGAGAAAAAATGGCAGGGGCGGAAGGACTCGAACCTACGAATGGCGGGATCAAAACCCGCTGCCTTACCACTTGGCGACGCCCCTGT